>CAMBTF010000163.1 GCA_945870545.1 Akkermansia muciniphila | reverse complement strand
GAGCGGTTGATCGCGACCCGGCAGGCCTCGATCTGGCGCGTGGTCATCCAGGCGCGCTCGAGGGTTTGTAGGCCGAAGTCACCGAAGGCAACGGTGGTTCCGCGCTGGGCGTTTCCGGCGCGTGATCCGCGGTGGCTCTTGCGGAACTTGGTTCGTTTGGGCATCAAAGGCATGGCTTATTTCTCCTTGTGAAAATGGTTGTGTGTTAGGTGCTTAGCGGTCTGATCGGATCAGGCGGTGGGCGCGGGTGCGCCAGCTTGCGGGCGGTTGTCGGGACGGCGGTCTCCGCCTCCGCCTTGACGACGGTCTCCGCCGCCACGATTGCCACGATCTCCGCGGTCACCACGGTCGTTGCGGTTGCCACGGTCAGGACCCGGCTTGCCGTCATCTTCCTTTTTGTTGACCCAGCATTTTACACCGATAATCCCGTAAACGGTGCGTGCTTCGGCGAAACCGTAATCGAGCGGGACGCGGAGGGTCTGGAGCGGCACCTTGCCTTCGCGGTAGCTCTCGGAGCGAGCGATGTCGGCACCGCCGAGGCGGCCAGCGCAACGGACACGGATGCCTTCGGCACCGAATTCCATGGCGGTCTGCAGGGAACGCTTCATGGCGCGGCGGAAGGAAATCCGGCGCTCGAGCTGCACGGCGATCTGTTCGGCGACGAGTTGGGCATCGAGCTCCGGCTTGCGGATTTCGAGGATATCGAGCTTTACCTGAGAGTCCTTGCAGATCTTTGATATGTCGGCTGTCATGACCTCGATCTCCTTGCCTTGGCGGCCGATGATCAGGCCGGGACGTGAGGAATGCAGGGTAACGCGGACGCTGTTCCATGCGCGCTCGATGACAACGCGGGCGAGACCGGCGTTGACCAACTTATTTTTGAAGTAGGCGCGGATGGCAAGATCCTCGTGCAGTTTCTTGGTATAGTCCTTGCCGCTGGCGTACCATTTGGAGCGCCAGTCCTTGTTGACGGCGAGGCGGAAGGCGATCGGATTTACTTTTTGGCCCATGGTGTTAGGTGGAGAGTGTGATTTAGAAGATTACGCGGTGGCCTCTTCGGCTGTGGCGGCTGTGGCGGCGGTTTCGGTAGCCTTATCGGCTTTTTCGGCGGATTTCTTGGGAGCGCGCTTCTTCTTTTCGGGAGGAGCGCCGACAAGGGTGATGGAGATGTGTGAGGATCGCTTGAGGATTGCTCCAGCCGATCCCTTGGCGCGCGGCATGTGGCGGCGGAGCGTAGGACCGGCGCCGATGACTGCTTTCTTGATGGTGAGGCTGCTGGTATCGAGGGAGAAATTGTTCTCTGCGTCGGCGATGGCGGTCTTGAGTGTCTTACCGATCAACATGGCGGCCTTCTTTGGGGTGAAGGTCAGGATATCTAGGGCGTTGGAAACAGGGAGACCCTGAATTTCGCGGGCGACGTCGCGCGCCTTTTTCGGCGAGATACGGACAAATTTGGTGGTACTGGTGACTTCCATGGTCGGCGGTTCGGTGAGGGTTGGCGGAAATTAGTTTTGTGTGAGAAGGACGGCGGTGTCGCCGAGGCGGGGGGTATTTTCTTTCGAGTCGATCTGTTCGATAAACGCTCCGGAAACCCCTTGGCGGACATCCGCGAGGATGGCTTTGCCGTAGGATTGCTGGCCGCGCATGAGGCGGAATGTCATCCCGATCGTGGCACCCTGCGTTTCACCTAGGTTCAGGACAAGCATGCCGCTTTCCTGGTCAAGGCTGACGATCTGCGCCCGCTGGAGGTCGCCGGTGCGGATGTCGGGGCGCGGTTTCTGGCGGAGACCGCTGATCGAGTCAAGCTCTCTCATTGCTGTTTCCACGCGGAGCCTGGCATCGGGATCGGAAACAACGGCGGAGCGGAGATAATCCGTGACGGAGGAGGAGAGGCGAGCGGCGGCCGCTTCGAGTTGGACGATGCGCTCGTTGGCGAGCTCGAGGTCGGCGGCGGCTTGGATCAGGCGGTCGTCGCCGCCGTCGAGGAGATTCTTGCCGAGGGCTTCCAAGCGCTCGCGCACCTGGTTGAGCTGATCGGTGGATGCTTTTTCGGCTTTGTTCGACTCAACGAGAGCTCGCTGGAGGACTTGATTCTCTTCACGGATATCCAAAACGAGATCCTGAAGCTTCGCGACGTTGGTCGCATCCTCCTGGCCTTCACACGGCACGACCATGGCCAGCAGCCCGAGGGCGGCTGCAAAGGAACGTGGATGGAAGGTGAGGAACATGATCGGGAAATTCTAAACTTTAAATTTTTAACCCTAAGGAATAGGCGGATGTCGCAGCTTGGAGTCTTATTTGAGATTTAAAGTTTAATAGTTAGGGTTTACTTCTTACCGATGCCTCCGTGGGCACGGAAGATGCGGGTCGGGGCGAATTCGCCAAGTTTGTGGCCGACCATGTTTTCCGTGACATACACGGGGATGAACGTCTTGCCGTTGTGGACGGAGAAGTTATGGCTGACGAAGTCCGGCGTGATCATGGACTTGCGGGACCATGTCTTGATGGGCTTGCGGTCGGAACCGGCTTCGGCGACGGCATCGATCTTGGCGAGCAGCTTCTGATCGACGAACGGGCCTTTCTTTAGGGAACGTGGCATAAGTTTGTGAATTAAGGGTTCGGTAAAGGATTACTTCTTCTTGTTGTCGTGGCGGGACTCGACGATGAACACGCTGCTTGTCTTCTTGCGTTTGCGGGTTTTCTGGCCCTTGGCGTGACCCCATGGGGAAAGCAGGTGCTGGCGACCGCCACCGGACTTGGACTTGCCTTCGCCACCGCCGTTCGGGTGATCGACGGGGTTCATGCACATGCCGCGAACGGTGGGGCGGATGCCCTGCCAGCGGGAGCGTCCGGCTTTTCCGGAGACTTCATTCATGTGGTCGCGGTTTCCGACGACACCGATGGTGCAGTAGCAAGCTTCATGGAAGCGGCGTATTTCGCCGGAGCGCATCTTAACGAGAGCCCAGCCACCGTCGCGGTTGGAAAGGACGGCGCTCTGGCCGGCCGAACGGGCGACCTTGCCGCCGCCGCCGGGAAGCAGCTCGATATTGTGGATCTCGGTTCCGAGAGGCACTTTACCGAGAGGCATGGCGTTGCCCACCTTGGGGGCGACGTTTTCGCCAGACACAATCTTCGCTCCGTCGGTGAGACCGGCAGGTGCTAGGATATAGGATTTTACGCCGTCCTTGTATTGGATAAGGGCGATACGGCAGGTGCGGTTCGGATCGTACTCGATACCGACCACGGTGCCTTCGATGTCACGCTTGTTGCGCTTGAAATCGACGAGACGGTAGTGGCGCTTGTGACCACCGCCGATGTGACGGGTGGTGATGCGGCCGGTGTTGTTACGGCCGCCGGAGCGCTTGAGCGGGGTGAGCAGGGACTTCTCCGGCTTACTCTTGGTGATCTCGTCGAAGGACGGGAGTTCCTTGTAGCGTTCGGAAGGAGTGTTGGGCTTGAAAGTTTTAAGTGGCATGACTCGCGTGCGTTGAATGGTTGCTGGTGGCATCCCGCCGGGTGGGGCGGTTTGGCCGGTGGCTTAGATGAGGTCGATGGTTTGGCCGTCGGCCAGGCGGACGACCGCTTTCTTGTATCGGGCGGTGCGTCCTTGGTCGGCGCGGCGCTTGCGGCGGAGTTTCCCGTCGTAGTTCGCGGTGCGGACGGCCACGACCTTCTTGTCGAAGATGGTTTCGACGGCCTGCTTGATCTCGAGCTTGTTGGCGGCGGGATCGACCTCGAAAACAACTTCGTTGTTCCGCTCCTGAAGGAGGGAGGCTTTTTCGCTGAGGCGGACGTTTTTGATGACCTGGTAGATGTCTTTCATGGTCGTAGGTGTGTGGGGAAATCAGGCGGTGCGTTGGGCGAGGGTCCCGACGGCGTCGCCGACGAGGATGATGACCTTGGAGAGGAGCAGTTGCTCGACGTTGAGATCTACGGCGGTGACGAGCTGCACCCATGCGACGTTGCGCGCGGCGAGCTTGGTGTTGTCGTCGAAATCACCGACGAGGAGAACCTTGCGGTCGGCCTCGGTGACGCCGCTGACAGCGGAGAGGAAGGATTTGGTCTTACCGTCGGCGATGGCGAAGGAAGGGACGGTAAAGAGCTTGCCAGCGCGGGTGAGATCACCGAGGACGCGGCGCAGAGCGAGCTTGCGGACGGAGCGGGTAACGCTCTTGGCATAGGAACGGGGACGCGGCCCAAAGACCACGCCGCCACCCACGAAGATCGGGGCGCGCTTGTCGCCGTGACGGGCGTTGCCTGTGCCCTTCTGTTTGTAGATCTTCTTGTTGTTGCCGCGGACTTCTCCACGGGTCTTGGTGTTCGCGGTGCCGGAACGGCGGTTGGCGCGATAGGCGGTGATGAGGTCATGGACGGCTTGGCGGCCTTTATCCTCGCCGATTAGAACGAGGTTGGCTGCTTCGGCATCTGCTGCGGTGAAGGCTTTGGCTGACATGGCGGAAATTTCAGGTTAGATGGTGGAAGGACGGGCGCTGCACTTATTTTTTCTTTGCGGAGCGGATCGTGAGGTAAGAACCCTTGTGACCTGGAACGGATCCGGAGACGAGGATGACCCCATCCTCTTCACGAACGGCGATGACCTTGAGGTTCTGGACGGTGGACTTGGTGGTGCCCATGTGGCCGGGCATCTTCTGGTTTTTCCAGACGCGACCTGGGGTCGAGCCGGCGGCGATGGCGCCGGAGCGGCGGTGCATCATGTGACCGTGGGCCATGGGTTGTCCGCCGAACTTGTGGCGCTTGACCACGCCTTGGAAACCGCGGCCGATGGTGTTGCCGATGACATCAACGTATTGCCCAGCGGTGAAAAGCGCGAGACCGGGATGTTCAGTGGGAACTTCGGTACCGTTTTCGAAACGGAATTCTTTGACGATGCGTTTCGGTGCGGAGCCGGCTTTCTTGAAGCGGGCGAGATCCGGTTTGTTGACGCGGAACTCCTTCTGATCATCGAAACCGACCTGGACGGCGGTGTAGCCGTCGGATTCGACGGTTTTCGATTGGAGCAGGGTGTTTCCGGAAACGTCGATGACGGT
>CAMBTF010000162.1 GCA_945870545.1 Akkermansia muciniphila | reverse complement strand
TTTTGAAAAACTGCTTGGAATGCTCGAACGGTTTGGAAGCGGTTGGGAGCGGCGCGGGGGCGAGATCCGTGTAAAAATTTTCCACTGGCAGGGTGATATCCATCGGCACATCCGCCTGCGGGACGGGCACGCGTGAGGGATCGGGAAGGGTGGAAAGGTTCGTCAGGGTCGGCGGCGGGGGAGGTGCGTCGGGCGACTGCTCCTCCATGGGCGGTGGCGGAGGGGGCGGATCGAAAAGCACGGTCTGCACCTCCCGGATGGTCAGATCGGGCACGTCCGCAGAAACCACAAAAATCCGCGCGAAGCCCAGCACCGCAAGCATGAGCGCGGAGGCAGCGAGGCCGATGATGGTGGAACGAAAATTCAAAATTCAAATTTCAACTCTCAAGGAAGACTTGGATTGTGTGGTAGGATCCGAGGGGAATGCGGTGTTTGGAAATTATTAGAGCGAGCCGTCATCTTTTTTGAAACTTGAATTTTGAAATTTGAATTTTAACGCTCGGTGGCTAGGGATACGGAGTTGGCTCCGGCGAGTTTTGCGGAGTCGATGACGGAGACGGTGGCTTGGGTGGGTGTGGTGGCGTCGGCGCGGATGATGACGGGGGTTTCCGGGGTTTCCTCCAGCAGGGCGGCGACGACGGCGCGGACGCCGTCCTGCCCGATCTCGCGGCCGCCATGCCAGACGCGGCCTTCGTTGGTGACGGCGATGAGGATGGACTGGCGCTCAAGGTCTTCCGATGAGGCGGCACGCGGCTTGGAAATTTCCACGCCGGTTTCCTTCACGAACACCGTGGTGACGATGAAGAAAATAAGCAGCAGGAACACGACATCGATCAGCGGCGAGATGTCGATACTTTCCGATGTATCGGAATTGGTGCTGTGGCGGAAGCGACGCATTAGATTGATTATTGATTATTGGAGATTGAGTATTGCCTCTGTAAATTGAGATTTAAAATTTAGAGTTTATAGTTTCCTGCCAAGCGTTCGTGGAGTTGGGCTTGGAGTTTGAGGTGGGTGGTCTCGGACTGGCGTTTGAGGAGGGCTAGGAGAAAGGCGGCGGGGATGGCGATGACGAGGCCGGCCTGGGTGGTGACGAGGGCTGTGGAAATGCCGGTGGAAATCGTGTCGATGGGGGCATCGCTTCCCGCGGCCATTCCGGAGAAGGTGACAAGCATGCCCGCGACCGTGCCGAGGAGGCCAAGGAGAGGTGCGGCGGTGATGAGGACGGCGAGGAAAGGGATGCGGCGTTCGATCCAGGCCATTTCATCGAGTTCGAAGCTCGCGAAGGATCGCTGCAGCTCGCGTGGGTCGGGCGCTTTCCTTTCCCATGGCAGGGCTTTGCCGACGGTGGTGGTTGTGAGCCATTTTTTTGCGGCGATGGATTTCCGTGCGGACGCGAGATGTCGCCACGCGCCGAAGAGGATCGCGTAGATCGCGATGGCGAGGGCGAGGAGCGCGTAGAGGGTGAGTCCGCCCTCGCGCAGGGTGAGTTGGATGGCGTGGATCAAAACTTTAAACTTTAAATTTTAAACCTCAAGGAAGAGGGTTTTATGGATTCTTGTCTAGGGTATTGCCCTAAGCTGATATGGTTCGCGCCCGTGGGGCTCAATATTGGGGTTTAGAGTTTAAGATTTAAAGTTTTGTGCGGAGACCGTTTACGAAGGAAAGGCCGAGGCGTTCGGTGGTCTGCACGATGCCTTGTGCGCGGCGCGAGAGGAAGGCGTGGAGGATGAGCGCCGGGATGGCGACTACGAGGCCGAAGAGGGTGGTGATGAGCGCTTCGGAAATGCCGCCGGCAAGGGGCTTGGGATCGCCAGAGCCGAAAAGGGTGATGAGGTTGAAGGTGGTGATCATGCCGGAGACCGTGCCGAGCAAGCCTAGAAGCGGTGAGGTGGCGGCGGTGATGGCGATCACGGGAAGCAGCGACGATGCCTTTGATTGCACCGCCATGAGCTGTTCGTAGAGTGTTTCCTCGACGAGATCCGCGCTGTTTTCCGAAACGGAAATGAGTTTTTCCATGACCGCTCCGGCGGGGTGTTTTTGGCCGTAGGCGAGGGCGGCGGCTTTTTCGCGGTCGCCGGTGCGGAGGGCAGCGAGGATGGCGGAGACCCATGCATCTGTTGGTTCGCGGTAACGGGCGAAGCGGGCGAGTTTGACCAAGCCGAAGACGAGCGAGATGAGCGCCAGAAACATGATAGGCCAGACCCAGAGTCCGCCCTTGCGGATCATGTCTAGGAAGCCGCTGTCGATCTCATCCATCGCGCGGGCATTGCCGCCGCTGGGATCGAGGGGAAGGGCTACTTCTTTCCCGGTGATGAGGGCCGCGAAATCCTCCGCCGATCCGGGGACGTAGTGAGGGATTTCGCCGGGCGCGGAGGCGATGATGTCGCCGCCCGTGGTTTTATCATCCGAAAGGAAAAAGGAGACGGGGCCGAGCGCGGCGAGAGTGCCTTGGCTGATTTTGCCTTCGGGATCGGAGGCTTGACCGGGGGAGGTGGAGCCGCCGAGCAAAGCCTCCATGCGATCGATGGCGGCATCGAGGATGAGCAAGCGTCCGGCGAGGGCTTCGGCGGGGGCGTCGGGATTCGCGGCGATGATGGCAGGGGGAATCTCCAAAGGCGCGGCACCTGGCGTGGAGAGCGTGGTGGTTTTCAGCGCATGATCTTTCAGTAATCCGGCAAGGTAGGTGGCGTCCTGCTGGCGTGCGGCGAGATCGGTGCGGAGCTGGCGGAGCTCCTCGGCGCGGTCTTCCTTGGAAAGCCGCACGATGCGGACGAGGCGGCGTTTCTCGCGGAGTTCGAGCTCGGCTTTCGCGAACTCGGCGGAAAGAGCGGGCTTCCCTGCGGTGATGGCGGCGCGGGTTTTCTCAAGGTCGGCGAGCGTGGCGGTAAGATCGGTTTTCGCTTTTTCGAGAGCGGCGGGGACTTCGGTTTGCGCAGCTAAAGGGGTGAATACGAAGAGGAACCACAACCGGAGCGGAGCGGAGATGGCCGAACTGGATAAATTCAAACAATTCGGCAAATGGACACGGATGAACACGGATTTGAAGAGATGCATGGAAAGGGAAAGTTATTGGATTTCCAGAGGCAGGCGCACCATCGCGGGGGGGCGTTTCTTGTCGAGCGTGTCGAAGGCGGCGAGCAGCTCCACGCGGATCTCCGGCTTAGTTGTCCATTTCCAGCCGTCGCTGCCGGGTTCTCCGATGCCTGCGCTCTCCTTCTTATCCGCGTAAAAGGCGCGCGCGAGGCCTAGGTAGAGCACATCTACTTCGCGCCCGTCACGGATCTCGGTGGCGCGGGTGAGGCGGCGGTCGAATTGCTGCGCCTTGGCGAGGATGGAGAGGATGGATTGGAGTGCTTCGCGCGGTTCATCAGCGGCGACCCATTCTATCAGCGAGGCGATCTCGGTTTCGCAGTCTTTTTTCAGCGGATCAGGGAAACGGGTGGTGAGCGCGAGGGCGCGGGGCACATTGCGCGCGACGGCTTCTTTCGCGAGGCGGCGGGTTTGCTTGAGCGACTCGATCTCCGCTTTCAGGGCGTCCGCCGATGCGCCGTGTCCGGGGGCGGATTGCCCGGCTTTTTCGAGTTCCTCAGCGAGAAGTGCGATTTCCTTGCGGTGGAGTTCAAGAAGGGCGGCGAATTCCGCTTTCCGCGATTCCCAGTCCGTGCGCTCCTTGGATTCCAGGGTCTGCGTGTCCACGATCTTGGAAATCGTCTCGCGCAGGGCGGCCACCGAGGTGTCCGGCTCTTCGGCGTACGTAGTGAATCCGGTGAGCAGGAGGACAAGGACAGTGCGTTGCATGGCTGGCTTTGTTGAGAACGTGTCTCAATACGAGGCGATGTTGGACGAATCGCCCGGCGGGTCAAATAAAAAGAAGGACTTGTCCCGCGCACGGTGAATTACCAAGGCTGTCCATGTTATGAAATTAGCATTGTGTCTCTTGTTCCTCGCCGAGGCAGCCTTGGGGAAGGCTCCGAACATGGACAAGCTCCGCGCGGCCGGAACGGCGTTGGACCGTTTTCTCGTGAGCCCAACCTGTTCTCCCACGAGATCGACGCTGATGATCAGGCGGAGTATCAGCCCGAAAAGTGCGGCGCACATCGATGTTTTCCCCACGCTCTACGGCATCCTGGAAGAGTGATCGGATTTCCGAAACGGTGCGGATACCGTCCTGTTCATGCCCAATCCTCCATCCGAAGGCCGGGCACGCGGCGGAATTCCCGGGTGTTGTTTGTGATCAGGGTGGCGTCCATGGCCAAGGCGTGGGCAGCGATCAGCATGTCCAGCGGGCCGATGGTCTTACCGGCTTTTTCCAAAACGTAGCGGATGTGCCCGTAGTGGTGGACGCAATCCACCGGTTCATAGGCGTAACTCTCGAAGGGTAGCAGCACCTCTTGCATGGCCGGTTGTTTTTCCTCGAATCGTCCGCTCGCATGCAGCCCGTATTCGAGTTCGGAGAGGCTGATCGCGGAGAGGCCGACGGGGTGGCCTTCGTCCATTTCCTTGCGGCATCGCTCCCGGATGCGCTTCCCGGAGGCCGCCACGCTTTTTTCCCGCGCGGTGCGGGGGGCGATCAAGGCCGTGCCCCGCAGCAGCAGGATGAACGTGTTCGTATCCAGCATTCGGATCATGGCAGGCCGGCGTTGAAATCCCTCACTTGTGTTGTTTTGCGGTCACGTCGCTCAACCGCCTCAAAGAAATCGTCTCCCAGCTCGCGGCAGCCGCGCTCGAAGTTCGCCCATGGATCTCCTTCGCTGATCAATATGCCCCCTGGTACGCGGGTCAGGCGGACTTCCTTCCCTGAGACGCGGAACTCTTTCGGCAGGCGGATCGCCTGGCTTCGGCCGCTGGCAAAAACTTTCGCGGTGGTGGTCATCAAAAGGTAGATATCATTTCATCCTCACGCGGTCAAGGGGACTGATCAGCTCCGCTCTGGGAATTTCCGTTTCCAGATCTCCAGCGAGGCGCGGATTTCATCGGCCTCGCGGGTGGGGCTGAGCTCCCAGACGAGCGGGCAGGCTTGTGGGAAAAAGGGCAGGATCGTTTCGTAATCGAGCGTGCCGGTGAACGGCGTGCGGTGGTCGCGGGCGGGCCATTGCACGTCGTGGACGTGGCCGCCGATGAGATGCGGTGCGATTTT
>CAMBTF010000161.1 GCA_945870545.1 Akkermansia muciniphila | reverse complement strand
AAGCTCGCGGATGTAATCGAGAAGGTCGCGGCGGGTAGGTTCGGGTGTTTCCATTCCGGAAAACGCGGCGGCGATGCGGGCGAAGATCCACGGGTTCCGGATCGCGCCGCGCCCGACCATGAGACCCGCCGCGTCGGTCTGGCGGTGGTAGGCGAGGGCGGTTTCCGCATCGACGACGTTGCCGTTTGCGATCACGGGGCAGGGCATGGTTTCCACGGCGAGTTTCACGGAATCGGGTTTCACCGGTGTGGCGTAGCGATCCTCGACCGTCCGCCCATGGATGGTGAGTCCGTCGATGGAGTGTTTGCGGAAAATTTCCAGCAGCTTGGGAAATTCCCCGGGCGAGTGGTATCCGAGACGGGTCTTCACGGTGAAACGCCCCGGAATCGCGTCGCGCAGGGCGCCGAGGATGGCATCGACTTTCCCCGGATCGCGCAGCAGGCCGCCGCCCGCGTCCTTGCGGCACACGACGGGAGCGGGGCAGCCGAGGTTCAGGTCGATCCCCGCGACGGGATACGTCGCAAGCTCGCGCGCTGTCCGCACCAGATCCGGGATTTCCTTTCCGATCATCTGCGCGAAGACCGGGCGGCCTGTTTCGTTTTCGGAAATGGAGCGCAGGATATACGCGTTCAGCCCGGAGTGGGGATGGACGCGGAAGTATTCCGTCACGAACCAATCGGGCGCGCCGCGCCGAGCCAGCACCCGCATGAAGGGCAGATCAGTCACGTCCTGCATCGGTGCGAGGACGAGCGCGGGGCGGGCGGCTGGCAGGAGGTCACGCATCGGCGCGACTATCGACGCAGCTCACGGATAACCGTCAAAGGAAAATCATCCCTATCCTGTCAAAAGCCAGCTCAGAACCAGACCTCAGGGTTTTTCGGCAATCCATTGTTTGCGGATTTCTTTTACAAGCGTTTCCGGGGAAATCCCGAGCGCCTTCGAAACCCGGAAAACCACATCCAGCGAAGGCATCCTGTCGCCTTTCTCCAGCCGCGAAATGTAACTGTCGGCCACTCCGCTTGCCGCAGCCAGATCCACTTGGGAAAGATTTTTCCCACAGCGCCGCTTTTTCAGGACGTGTGCGAAAGCAAGACGGAGCTGTTCGAAATCAATCAATCATTTCAAAAATGACCGCGAGTCCGCCGAGGTCACTCTTACTATTGGCAGACTTCTTTGGGCTTTGGGCTTGACCGCCACTGTAACCTGTCATTCATCGTCCCAGCATGAGTAGTTTCCGGTGTTTGTGGGTTGTTGTTGCCATAAGCGGCAATGTCTATGCCTCTCCTGAGGTGAATCTGTCTGTAGCGGAACCGCAGACGCGCCTTGTCGGCCCGGTCAGCGACGGCAGACCGCCAGCGCCCGTCGCAAAGCCGGAGCCGCCCGTTTACCGCGTTGAGTCCTCGCGCACCGTCCGATTGCCGGATAGGAATCTGACCATCCGGCGGGTGCAACCGCCCGCGATCAAGCCCGCAGGGCGCCAAGCCGTGCCGGAGGCTTTGCCCGAAACCTCCGCGGAAAGCGAAATCCACGATATGGAATTGCTTTTTGTCTCGGCGACCGTTCACCAAAAGCGCCTCACCCATCTCCGCTGGTGGACGGAAGGGCGCGAGCACAGCGCGTGGACGGACATCAATTTCCACAACTTTTCGGGCATCACGGGTTTCGCCCACAAGAACCGCGGATACGGATTGATCATGGGCATCGGCGATGATGAAACCATGCCGCGCGGCGCATGGCGGCCGCGCCCACCCGGCAGTTTCCTTCTCCCGCAGGAGGATGCGGACAACCCTAAGGCCGTTGATGTCGCCGAAGCATTCGCCTCGCTTTACGCGCAGGAGAAAGACAAGCTCATCGCCGCCCGCCTTGGCCGCGAGGAAGCGGCGAGGAAAGCCGCCTCGGTGCCGCCCAAGCCCCCGACGGACATCGTCCTGCACATCTGGGACAAGCCCAGCCGTCCGCTGACCGCTGCGGAAAAAGCCCGTAGGGATGCCGCGAAAGGGGGGCGGAAATGAGAACCATCCTCCGCTCCATCCTTATCGCCATATCGCTCAACGCGGCCGCGGTTGCCCAGGAATCGCCGCCGGTAATCCGCGTGACCTCGCCGACCACGCTCGACGCGGATTGGGCGGGCGTGCCGCACCGGGTCTATTTCGTCCAATGGTCGCCTGATCTCGTCAGCTGGAAATTCCTCCCCGTCATGCGTTTCGGCGAGGCCATGCACGGGCTGGGCGCGGACATCGAAGGAACCCACGGCTTTTTCCGTATCCTCCACTACGAAGATATGAACATCCTCGACATCATCGCCGCCAAGCTGGCGGATCTGGATGGGGACGGTGTTTCCAACTGGGACGAGGTCAGCGAGCATTCCACCAATCCCTTCGATCAGGATTCGGACGATGATTCCCTGTTAGATGGCTGGGAAATCGACAACGGCTTCGATCCCAACGACGACGGCACGACGGATCCGGACAGCGGCGCCGAGGGTGATCCGGATAATGACGGCCTCACAAATGCAGAGGAACAGGCATCAGGAACCGATCCGAACAATTTCGACAGCGACGGTGACGGCATCAGTGATGGGGGCGAGAGCGACCAGGGCAGCGATCCGAACGATCCCAGCGACACGCCCGACTCGGAATGGTTCATCCTGACTGGCGATTACGGTCAGGGCGAGGAAAAGGCCCGCAGCCGCACCGTCACCATCCCGGCGGGCGAGAGCAGGGTGATCGTGGTGCTGGTGGCGAGCGATGAGTATCCTTATTACACGGGTGACGAATCACAGTTCAACGATACGCTAACCTGGGACGTGCGCCCGGAGGGGCTTGAACCGCTCGAAGGAAGCATCGATATCAACACGCGCCACGACGATTGGGTGGACGCGGAGATCGAACAACGTAGCGCCCAGGGTTTCTATCCCGTCCACATTGAGACGGGAATGACGGTCAACGCCCCGGATGACGCGCCCCTGACGATCGAGATCGACCTGACCGCAACCAATGTCAGCGACGGCGCGCTGCCAAGCACCGTGATGGTCGCGCTCCTGCCTGTCGTGCCTGTGGAGTTTTTTCCGCTGATGCAGGATGGCGACGGCAATGACATCGCAGGGTCGGAGATACCCCGCACCGCACCTGGGCAGACAAACGGCATGGTCGAGGAAGACCCCTTTGCCAACCGCATCGCCCATAGGGAAATGAAGATGAAAATCGTCGATGGCGAGGTGCTTGAAGGCAAGAAGATCACATGGTCGTTGGACGTGGTTCCCAATGCAACACCCGCCACCATTCGCGGCGAATGGACGGACAGCACCACACACAGCGATTACTTTGAGGCATCGGCCAACTACGGAGCCTACGAGTTCGCGGGACTCGGCCCGCAGCCCGCGCAGACCGCTGCGACCACGGTAGTCGATGCGAGTGGAGAATGCGCTATCCGCATCAATATGCCGCCTATAGGCTTCAATAGTAGGCGTCTAAGGATTGCGGTGGAAGAGTTCCAAGGCGATCCTGCCAGAGTGGCGGACATGGAAGTGCCAGCGGTTGTCGTGATTGATCCCGGGCATGGAGGAAATGACTCGGGAACAGAAGGGCTGCCAGATACGACCGTCCTAGAGAAGGATTTAGCTCTAGCATACGGGCTCAAGCTGCGTGAAGAGTTGATTGCCCATTTCCAAAATGAAATGCGCGACTTACGTGTGATATTGACGCGCCAAGACGATAGTGCGGTAAGCCTACAAGATCGCGCACCATTTGCGAAAAATGAAGGTGCTGACATTTTTGTGAGTATTCACTTCAATAATGCCGGAAACAATGCAAACGGAACGCCCAACACAACAGCTCGAGGAACGGAGACATTTGTCGAACGCACCCTTGGGAATGAGAATCTTGATGAAGATGCTTCTTTGGCAGGAGACCTTCAATCATCAACAGTAGATGCCGTTCAAACCGAGGATGCTGGCGGCTCACACAGACCCACATTTGAAAACAATTGGGTCTTGGACAATGCTGAAAATCCTATCCCCGGAGTTAAGAGCGCTGGTTTTTTGGTAACTAAAGATGGAGTTGCAAACAACGGGAATACCGATGACTTTAAACCTGTCAAAGCCTGCTTGATCGAGGTCGAGTTCCTGACAAATGCAGCGGCGCTGAACAGCGTTAGGCTCCCAGGAGCCTTAGGCACATCGATCATGAATACTTTTGCTGCGAACGCAGCTGCTGACATCTTCAACGATATCCTCAACCAGCCATGAAGAATTACTTGCCTGCCGTATTTTTATTCGGCCTGTGTCTCAATGTGTTTTCACATGGGCGTTCCGAAAGTATGCTCAAAGAGCTGAACGCGCCAGTGCCGAGCTGGATGTCTCTTGCCGAGCCTATTCGTGTTGAGCCAACTGGAGATCGGTTAAAAGCTGATCCGAAAATGTTTCGTCCGCGGTCAGGCGGAGCTACGAACAGTCGCAACCGAGTTCGCATTCCGGAGCGCAACATAGAGTTTCAGGTTGACTATTCGATCACCTATTCAGGAAATAGTGCAGTCGGACATGGCGTTTCGCTCAGCCCAGATGGGAAAAAGCTGATTGTAAATTCCGGAACGAAACCTCATCTGTACGAGATTGCCAAGAACGGCGAGCATTTGGAAGTTGCCATACGGATCCCCCATGTGACATACGATGAGGGACTCAAAGGATTTGTCACCAAATGGTCATGGGTTAGTGATGATATTTTATTAGGTCATGGAGAAATCACCGATGAACGCGGACACGAACTGGTAGAAAATCGACTTTATCTTTTCCATCTTGAGGAACAAGCACTTGTCCGTTTGGATCTCAGTAGATTGGATTTACCCAAGGACACTGCTGGGCTGGAGGTTGCTGGCATCGGAAACGATCTCAGGCATCTCCTGATTCGGCTGGGTGATCGGGAGTTTGTTGTCAAAGCGGATTTGGAGTCTCCGCCCATAATCATTGGCAAGCCCGCTGTGCGGAAAGAAATCAATGAGAGGACTTCGGATTCCCCAGGCACCTCTCCCGCGACGGGAGCGCGGAGAAAGCAGGATACTCCGGATCAGGCCAGCCCGCCCAAACCTTCGATCCCTTGGGGTTTATTCATTGTGCTGGCCGTGGTTTTGATCACCTTGCTGTGGATA
>CAMBTF010000160.1 GCA_945870545.1 Akkermansia muciniphila | reverse complement strand
TGCCCAAGCGGGCTTTGAGTTTTTCCGCCACGTCTTCTTGAAACTTCAGGATGAGTGCGCCGGTGAATTCCGCGATGTCGAGCGTATCATCGGCCACAAGCGGTGTGAGATCCATGCCGAAGATGAGCTGGGTGGCCTGATCCGTGGAGTGCGAATCGAAAAACGTGGCGTTGGCGGCGCGTCGGCCGTGGATGGCGAGGTCGTAGCGTTTGCCCCCGGCGATCTGGGAGTCGAAAACGCCGTTCAGAGCGGCAGCGAGGTTGTCGCGCCCGCTCACGTCCATAATCACTTTCCGGTCGTCGGGCAGCCAGTCGAGATTGCGCCAGACCTCACAGCCGATGACCTGCCTGGGGCGTTGCTCGCGGGGCATTTCGCGCATGGCCTGCAAGGCAGCGATGGTCACGCCGATGTGGGTGTCGTGCTTGTCGGCGGGGTTGTGGGTGTAAACGACTTCCGGCAGGCTGGCAGTGAGGATCGCCTTAAGGTCGTTTTTTAAATCCGGTGAGGTCGGGCATTTCACCGCGCCGCTGGGATGATCGAGCTGGATCATCGCCGCATAGCCGCCAATCACGGCCGCGGTATTCTGCTCCTGGCGGCGGATGGACATCAGGTGTTCGTCCGTGAAATCTGCGTAAGGGCCGGTGCGTGAGCTACCCGCCCCGTTGGTGCAGGTCACCCCGCAGAACCATTTCTTCGAATCGTCAAAACAGGTGAGGATGCCGTGGAAGGCCATGAATTCGAGATCGTCCTGATGGGCGCCGATGCCGAGGTGGGTGGTGCGGGCGAGCGCCCCTGTTTCCGGAAGTCCGTCGGGGATGAAAATATCCGCAGTGGGGTGGTGGAGTTTCATGGGAATGATCGAAATCAATCCGCGATCTCCTGGATCCAGATATTTCTGAAGCGGACGGGGTTGCCGTGATCCTGGAGGGAGATGGGGGCTTTGTCGGCGTGCTTGGCGTATTCCTTGACGGAGTGGGGGCCCGCCCAGCTGGTTGCTCCGGAGAGTTCGACGTCGTCATGGATCACATGCCCGTTGTGGATCACGGTGAAACGTGCCTTGCGGGTGACTTTTCCGGCCTCGTCGAAAATGGGGCGGGTGAAGGTGATGTCGTAGGTCTGCCATTCGCCGGGTGGGCGGCTGGCGTTCACGAGTGGTATTTTGCGGCCGTAGAGCGCGCCGCATTGGCCGTCCGGGTAGGTGGTGTTTTCGTAGCTGTCGAGCACCTGGACTTCGTATTGCCCCATCAGGAAAACGCCGCTGTTGCCGCGACCTTGGCCGGAGCCCTCGGGTTTGGCCGGGCTGGCGAACTCGATGTGCAGGCGGCAGGAGCCGAATTCCTTTTTGGTGCGGATGTAGCCGGCTTCGCGCACGGATTCCAAGGCACCGTCCACGAGTTTCCATTTCGTCGGCTCGCCGTTCATGGCGGACCACTTTTCCACGCTTTCTGCGGTTCCGTCGAAAAGGACGATGGCGCCCTCGGGAGCTTTCGCGGCTTGGGCGTCGTAGGGCTTGGGCGTGACGATTTCCGGCTGCGGCTGCTTCGCGGGATCTTCCTCATGGACTTTAATGCCGTTGATGAACATGTATTCCACCTTCTGGCCGTTCTCTTCGCGGACTTCCTTGGTGATAACGGGTTCCTTGGCGGAGGCGGAGGCGCACAGGGAAAGCGCCAGGGCGGAGAGTAGGGTAAGTTTCATCGTGGGCGAAATCTGACCTGTGTTTCCGGCCCAGGTCAAGGGTGCGGATCAATTCGCCTTGATGGAAATGACGTGCTCCACCGGGCGGGCGGTCGCCGCGAGTTTTTCAACGAGTTTCGCGCGTTCCGCCTCGGATCGCGTGAAGGTGCCCTCCATGTCGGCCTTGCCCTCCTTGCCGTGGATCATATCTTTGATCTGCTTGGTCTCGTAGGTTTGTTTCGCTAGGACGGCCGCTTGGATTTTCTTGAAGGGCGCGACCAAGGGGTTGCCGTGGAACTCCGCAGCGAGATGGATGCCGGACTTGAGTTGCTCCGCAGTGAAAGTTTTTGCGGCAGCGCCCCATGTGACCTTGTAGGAGGCGGATATCGGCTTGGTGAGTTTCAGGATGAAACGGTTCAGCTCCTGATCAAACGGAACCAAAGCCATTCCGGCGCGGAGGGAGGCGTCGTTGTCGGTGGCGCCGGATCCCGGTGCGAAGGGGATCCGCTTGCTGAGGACGGTGATCTTGCCGTCCGCGGAGGAAATAATTTCATGGCCGCCTGTGGCCGAGGCGGTGCCGTCGGAGTCGTTGAGAGTGATTGTGCCGAGGTCGCCATCAATGCCCAGGGCCTTGAGAAACGCGTAGGCCATGATCGCGTGGCCGGCCCAATCGGGATGGACGCCGTCCTTGCCGCTGACCTGAAAGGTTTCGCCGAAGGTTTTTTTCGCGTTGAAATCGGTGACAAGCATGGGGCGGTAAACATCCGCAAAGCCGACATTTTCCGCGACGGCGACATCGCGGGCGATGTTGCGGAACTTCGAGAGCGAGAGGTTCAGATCCTTTTTCGTGCCCTTGGCGGTTTTCACCCAATGCGGCACCGAATCGATGATGCCCGAGGAACCGATCACGTAGCGGGCGCCGGCCTGCTTGAATTTGCGGGCGATCACGGTCTGGTTTTTCCGATACTCTGCGGCGATCGCCTCATCGAAGGGGACGTAGCGGAAATCGTTCATGCCGTAGCATGAGGTGACGACGGTGGGCTTGAAGCGGAGCACGTCGTTCTCCATCCGGGCAAGGAAACCGCCCGCCTGCTCGCCGCTCCAGCCGTATTGGCGGCAGGTCACGCCCAGCTCCGGGAGGCAGGCGGTGAGGTAGGTCTCGATGAGCACCGAATACATTTTATACTCGGTAATCGAGTCGCCGCAGATCGCGAGGCGGTCGCCCTTTTTGAGGGTTACCGACGGCCTGGGTGCGGGCGTGAGCTGATAGTCCGAGAGCTCGGGAGGGAGCGCAGAGGGTTCCTTCGCGAAAGACGAGCTCGCAAGGGCGAGGAGGAGGAGCAGTGTCCGGCAAGGCATGGCAAATAAAACAGCGGGTCGCGCCGGATCTTTCAAGCCTGGTGCCGCCGCCTCTTCCTATTTCCCACCGAACAGGCCCTTGAGCCCGCCGAGCAGTCCGCCAAGACCGCCGAGATCGGGGGTGTTACCTGCCATGACATCGTCGAGGGTCGAGTGGAATTGCTCCGGCAGCTTGGATTTCGCGAAGTCGGCGACGGTTTCGATCGCCTTGTTGGCCATTTCCTCGCTGAGTCCGATGGCGGTGAGGCGTGAGGTAAGTTCGTTAATCATCATTTATTTGGGGAAAAAGTACCGGGGACAGGACTCGAACCTGCACAAGCTAGCTCACTTGATCCTAAGTCAAGCGCGTCTACCAATTCCGCCACCCCGGCGTCGCGGGGAAGGTGGACGTTTTTCGGGGAGGGGGCAAGATGGGAATTTCGGAGAGACAATTCGGCGGATTGAGGGCATTCTAGGGGGGAAGACATGGGAAGCCTCTCGGATGCATGGAAGCGATGGCTGGCCGAAAACGGCCCGCGGCTGCTGTTGTTTGCCCGCGGCTGGGGGAAGACACGTGAGGATGCGGAGGACTTGGTGCAGGAGGCGGTGCTGAAAATGTGGCATTACCAGCAGGAGGAAAACCGGGGTGGCAAGCCGCCGGATCTGCCGCTTGTTTTCTCCACCATCCGCTTCGCCGGGCTGATGCTGCACCGCTCCGAGAAGCGCCGCAGGAAGCGCGAGGAGGCCATCGTCTATCTCAACGATTTCCAGGACGTCTGGCTCGATCCCATGATGGAGGATGACGAGGACTCCGTGCGGCTGCGCGACGCCGTGCAGAACCTCAGCGACAAGCTACGCGAGGTGATCGTGATGAAAACCTGGGGCGGGCTGACCTTCGCGCAGATTTCCGAGGTGCTCGCAATTTCCCCGAACACGGCGGCATCCCGCTACCGCTACGCGCTGGAGCAACTGACGCAGGATCTCAAACAGATGAGGGAGGAACGTCATGCGTGAGGCTGTTCGATACGAGGCGATGGAAAAGGCGCTGCTGCGGCTGATGCCCGCCGCGCTGAGCGAAACCGCGCAGGCGGGGATGGAGGCGCAGCTCGATGAGCTGTCGGGTAGCGTAGAGGTGCTGTCGGGCGATGCCGGGGTGATCCGCCATGGTTTTCCGCGCCGGGCGAAATGGCTCGGCGGTATCGCGGCGGCGGTGACCATCGGGGTATTTGCGTTTCCCTTCGGCAACCAGGAAAGTGCTCCACTTGTCGGAATCGCGGAGGATGACGGGATGGTCGTGATCACGGAACTGGATCGCGTGGAGAACGTGCTCGATGAGGGGCTTTTCGTGGATGCCGGTGGATCGGCGGTGAGGAAAATGAGTGTCCGCGTGGTCGGGGAAAGCAGGATCCTCGACGAGGAAACCGGCATTGAGGTCACGCTCACCGAGCCACGCAGGGAAATGGTTCTGCTGCCTGTCAGCACCTTCTGAAATGCGCACTTCCATCCATCTCCTGTCGTTCGCGTTGATTTGCGGCGCGGTCGGTTCCGCCCAGGATGCGGCACCGGTTGTGGTCGCGAAACAACCTGTCGGCGAGGCATGGCTGGGACTCAGCGTTTCCAAGCCCGATGATGTCACGACGACTCAGCTTCCCGCGCTGCCGCCGGGTATCGGTTTCGTTGTCAAGGAAATCGCGGCGGGCGGTCCGGCGGAGCAGGCGGGTGTCCACAGGCACGACCTGCTCTGGAAAATGGGGGAACAGATGCTGGTGAACGAAGGCCAGCTCGCGACCCTTTTGCGGCTCGCCGCGCCCGGCGACAAGGTCACGCTTTCCGTTTTCCGAGAAGGGAAATCGCTCGACCTAAAGGTCACCCTCGGCGAGGGCAAGGGTGGCGAAGACAAGGAGATCCGGCGCATGCTGGAGGATTCAGTGATCCGTCCTGACGACGGTGCGATACGGATCATGGATCTTGAGGAAAGAAAAGCAGTGGTCACGGATTCCCGCGGCAGCGCGGAGGTGACCCGTCGGGACGACGGTGATTTTGTCCGCATCGTGGATACGGATGGCAAATTGCTTTACGAAGGGATCGCTGGAGATCGTCCCGAGCTTTCGACCATACCGGAAGGCTGGCGCAAGCAGGTCTGTGCCATGCGCCGTGGCCTTGACCATGCGCTCAGCGCCAAACCGG
>CAMBTF010000159.1 GCA_945870545.1 Akkermansia muciniphila | reverse complement strand
CGCCCTCCAAGAAAGCGAATACACGTATCATATCTAACTTTCCCGCCGGAGGCTTTGGACTGCTACGGTTCTTATCCGCAGCTTTCAGGATGAATGATTTTGTTCGGGGTCAGATGCGTCATGTTAACAATTTAGTAAAAATCTGTAAGAATGTTAAGATGCGAAATCTGACCCCTGACTAAAAATACTCTCGCGGATGGGTGCCGATACCGGCAAATCACTCGACATCGTGATCACCGAAAAATCCGGTGGCGAGACGCTCGTCAGCACAAATGATTCGGAAACGAAAAAAATCGGAATAAACAGGGTGTCTTTGCCGCTCTAATAGAAGTGCGTCGGAATTGTTCCGCCTCCAAACATACAAATCACAAATCAGATCCCATGAAAATCGTCCGCAAAACCAAGAACGGAGAAAGCCGTGAAGCCCTTCTCAAGGAATATTTCATCACCGCCTCCCTGATCGCTCTTTTGAAACGCGTCGGCGAGGAAGCTGCGAAAGCCGCGCCGCGCCGCGCAAAGACCGCAGCGCTTGCCAAGGTGCGCCATTGATCGAATCCATCCAGCTGCCGGCCTCCAATCGGAAAACCTTTTCCAGCAGGTCGGGATTCGTGTTAGCTCGCCGCGATGAGCGATAAGAAACCGTGTCCGGGCTGCCCGGAAGTGACCGTTGAGCACGAGATCACCGAAGAGGAGATCCGGCGGCAGGAGCGGTTCGAATTGGAGACGGCGGAAGGCTCATGGCTTGCCGGGCCGCGTTCGCGATTTAATGACCTGGTTTCGCTGTTTCGTGTGGGTCTCGATTTCATCCGCGCCTATCGGATCCTGCATTTCGTTGGTCCCTGTGTGACCATTTTCGGCTCCGCCCGGACGAAGCGCGGAACGCGTTACTACGAACTCGCCCGCGAGATGGGCGAGGCTTGTTCGGATCTGGGCTTTACGGTTCTAACAGGCGGCGGGCCGGGCATCATGCAGGCGGCGAATCAAGGAGCCTACGAGTCGGGCGGCACCTCGATCGGGGTGAACATCGAGCTGCCCTTCGAGCAGCAGGTGAATCCCTACGTCCACCGCACGGTGAACATGCGCTATTTTTTCACGCGGAAAACGATGCTGGTGAAATACTCCTACGCCTTCGTGGTCATGCCCGGCGGTGCGGGGACGCTCGACGAGATGTTCGAGACCATGACGCTGATCCAGACTGGGAAACTGAAGAATTTCCCCATCATCCTCATGGGTCGTGATTTCTGGCAGCCTCTGATGGATTTCGTCTATCGCATGGCGGAGGAGGGGACGATCAGCCCGCAGGATCCCGATCTAATCTTTTTCACCGACAGCGTCGAGGAGGCGAAGGCGCACCTCCAGCGCCATGCCGTGAGACAGTTTGGTCTGCGCCGGAAAAAAGTACCGAAGGCGATGCCCGTTCTCGGCGAGCACGCGGTGCGGTGATCAGCGCGGACATTCGAAGACGGTTTCCTTGGCTATGGGATAAAGGGTTTGTCCCGTCTTGGGTTTTACGATGTGTCCGGCAGTGAATGTGCCGAAGGCGGGGAGGACGAGGAGGTTTTCCGTCAGCAGAAAGCAGGGCAGTCTGGATGCACGTCCGGCACGTGGGATTCGACACAGCGGATGCAGATGCCCGGCGATGGTGGGCTGTCCCGCGATGGCCTCGGCGGGATCATGGACAAGCTCGATGGGCGACCAAGCGAGCCGGTTAATCATCGGCAACAGCTCGTGCCGAGCTTGATCGTGATTGCCGCGAACCAGGATAATGTCGGCGTTCAACGAGTCACGAAACGTGGCCAGCGAATCATGCAAGGCGGGGCTGAGGGCGATGCCGCTGTGGTAGAAATCACCAATGATGGCAAGGTGTTCCACCTCATACCGTTCGACCAGGCGGGCGATGCGATCGAGGTCGGTCTGTGACTCACCTTCCGGGACGGGGATTCCGTGGGCGCGAAAGGTGGCGGATTTTCCGAAATGCACATCGGAAAGCATCAGGGCGCGGCGGGCGGGCCAGAGCACGGCGCGTTCCGCGAGAAGCACCAGATCCTCGCCTGCGAAACGGATCTGCCGCGATCCTTCTTCAGGAATGGTTGAGGGTTTCATCGGCTTCTGCATTGAGTGTGGTGAGCATTTCCTCCAATATGGAGGCGGCGTCTTGGGTGGAGATGACGAAGTTCAGGCGTTCCGCCCAGAGTGGAAAAGCCATCGGGGTCAGGCGCTTAAGCTCGATGAGGCGCAGGGGCTTTTCGGAAATTTCATGGAGGACGCGGTGCAGGCGGTCGATCTCGAGGCTACCTTCGAGCATCTCGCGGCGCGATTGGTCGAGGAGCAAATTTTCAGGATCGTAGCGTCCGAAAACCTCGAACAACAAGCTGGCGGAGGTTTGGATCTGGCGCATGCCTTTGCGGTCACCGGGCTGCATTTGTTGGATCAGGCCGGCCACGCGGGCCACCTCGCGGAAGCGGGTGCGGGAAAGCTCGTGGGTGTTGAGGCAATCCAGCAGGGTCTCTAACAGATTTTCTGGTGAAGCGGCCATCCTGAGCCGCGCCTCGTCGAGCGGTAGAGGGCGGTTGGATGTGAGGGAAAATCCGTAATCGTTCTGCGTCACCTGGATGCTTTGTGAGCTGCCCTCGCTGAGGCGATGCGCGAACAGGGCACCGAGCCCTTCGTTGGCCATGCGGCCCGCGAAAGTGTAAAAGAACAGGTGCTCGCCCTGGCGGGAGTGCGCGTGTTCGATTTGCAAAATACGGTCGTTGGGAACCTCGGACCATGTGCGTTGGATGCGCAGCAGATCATTGATCGCCTCGGTTTCCGGGCGGGCTGTGAGGTTCATATCCGCATCGAGCCGGCGGGCGACGGCTTTCGAAAGCTCGGTGGACAAAGGCATTTTACTGCCCGCCCAGATCGGGATTTCACCGCGTGCTTTGCTGCGTGCGCAGGGTTTCACGGTGGCGATCAGTTGGTGAAGGCGCACCAGTTCCAGCAAGCGCCCCGCGAAGATGAAGGGTGAGCCGGGTTTGAGCTTGCGGATGAAACCCTCCTCCACGCTGCCGACGCGTTGACCGTTAGAAAACCGCAAGCTGACCGCCGTGTCCGTGGTGATCGTTCCGATGTTCATCCGGTGCAGCTGGATCATGCGTTTGTCCGTGAAGTGGAGAAACCCGTCTTCGCGCGTGACCTTGTGATACTGCGGATAGGCGCGCAGGGCGTCACCGCCATTCGAGATGAAACCCAGCACCCATTCCCAGTGCTCGGCGGAAAGCGCACGGTAGGCGTAGGTAGAGCGAACTTCCTCAAATAGCTGCGCCTCTGCGACACGCTCGCCGATGGCGCAACTGGTTACGTGCTGGATCAACACATCGAGCGGCTGCTCCAGCGGACGCTTGGATTCGATTTCCCTGGCGTCGATGGCATCTTGTGCGGCGGCGAACTCTAACAGCTCAAGCGCGTTGGTAGGAACGCAGAGCAGCTTTGGCGTGCTTCCCGGTTGGTGGCCGGAGCGTCCGGCGCGCTGGAGGAGGCGTGCCACTCCCTTGGGGCTGCCGATCTGGATGACTTGCTCGATGCAGGAAAAATCGAGACCGAGATCGAGCGAGGAAGTGCAGACTACGGCGAGCAATTTCCCCTCCATCAGAAGCTGCTCCGTTTCGCGGCGCTCATCCTGAGCGAGCGAGCCATGGTGGATCGCGATCCGGTCTTTGAGCGACGCATCGGCTTCCAGCAAAGCCTGAAGCCACAGCTCGCTTTGTGAGCGAGTGTTCGTGAAAACAAGGGTTGCCTTTACCCGATGGAGTGACTTGGCAACACGCCCGGCCATCGCCAAACCGAGGTGTCCGCCCCATGGAAACGTCTCCACGCATTTCGGAATCAAAGTGCGGATCCGGATCTCGCGTTTGATCTTTGAATCGACCGAACACATTCGCGCCACGGTGGATCCGCCTAGCACCTGGGCGGCTTGGGATAAATTTCCCAGCGTAGCGGAAACGCCCCAGATTCGTAGGTTCGGTGCCCAATGGCGCAGGCGGGCGAGGCAAAGCTCGGTCTGAACGCCGCGCTTGGTGCCGAGCAGTTCGTGCCATTCATCAACGACCACGCAGGTGAGCTGTCCGAGTTTGCTACGGGAATCCTCGTAGGTGAGCATCAGGGAAAGGCTCTCCGGAGTGGTGACGAGCGCGAAGGGCAGGCGTTCGCGGAGCTTGGCTTTCCGATGCGATGAGGTGTCGCCGGTTCGCACCGCTACCTCCAGCCCGCTGCCCAGCGCGAGGAGCGGCTGGGCGAGAGAACGGGCCGTGTCCTGAGCAAGCGCCCGCAGCGGAGTGAGCCAGATCACGCGACAGCCTTCCGGTGCTTCGGTGGCGTCCATCGCTTCCATGACCGGCCCCAGCCAGACGGCGAGGGTTTTCCCGGTGCCTGTGGGCGCATGCAGCAGGCCGGATTTCCCCTCGGCGTAGGCGTTCCATGTTTCCAGTTGGAAATCATGGGGCTTCCACCCGCGTCCGCCGAACAAGC
Organism: Akkermansia muciniphila; assembly: GCA_945870545.1. Lineage (GTDB taxonomy): Bacteria > Verrucomicrobiota > Verrucomicrobiia > Verrucomicrobiales > Akkermansiaceae > Luteolibacter > Luteolibacter muciniphilus_A. Next base: position 711 of record CAMBTF010000159.1, on the reverse strand, counting down.
GTTGAATCGTGGGGTGCGGCGCATTCATTCCGTCTCAGACAATTGCCGAAATCACCCCTTCGGTAGGAAAAAACCGCGCTGTTTCTCTGAGATCGGCATGCCGAGTTTTTCCATCGCGGCGAGCATGTCCTCCCAGAGCGCGCGTTTTACGTCGTTGGAGCCGCCGCTTTGCAGCAGGTAGCTCGGGTGGTAGGTGACGCGCGCGGGGATGCCGGAAAGCTCGTGCCACTTTCCACGCATGGAGCCGACCGTGCCCTCCAGGCCGAGCAAACCTTCCGCCGTCGTCCCGCCGAGGGCGATGATGAGTTTCGGCTGAACCACGGAAATTTCCGCTATGACCAGCGGCAGGCAGGCGGTCATTTCCTCCGGGCTGGGCTTGCGGTTGTTGGTGGTTTGCTTGGGAAGCGACGGGCGGAACTTGACGAGATTGGAAATGTAAACGTCTTCCCGCCGCAGACCCATCGCCTTGAGGATATCGTTGAGTTTCTGTCCCGCCGGGCCGACGAAAGGTTCGCCCTCTTTCTCCTCGTTGTAGCCGGGTGCCTCGCCGACGAGCATGATCTCCGCGTCGGGGTTGCCGGTGGCGAAAACCATCTTTTCCCGCAAGGTGCCGAGAGCGCGGGCGGGCGCCCAGCTCTCCGCCTGTTTCCGCAGGCCCGCGAGCTGCTCCGATTTTCCGCTGCCGGAAACGACGGCGTCCTGTTTTACCAG
>CAMBTF010000158.1 GCA_945870545.1 Akkermansia muciniphila | reverse complement strand
TTTCCATTCGATTTGGGCTGGCGGGGCTGGTCAATTTCTCCCAAGTTGGTCTCCTCATTTGACCCCACCACCATCATGAACATTGCAGAAAACATGGTTGCCACGATCGGTAACACCCCACTCATACGCCTTAACCACATCACAAAAGGCCTGGAAGCCGAGATCTGCGTGAAGGCCGAGTTTTTCAATCCTCTCTTTAGCGTGAAAGACCGGATCGGCAAGGCGATGATCGAAGCCGGCGAGCGCGATGGACTCCTCAAACCCGGCGGACTTATCATAGAGCCTACCTCTGGCAACACCGGTATCGCGCTGGCGTTCGTGGCACGTGCGAAGGGATACCGCTGCATCCTCACCATGCCGGAGAGCATGTCGATCGAGCGCCGGGTTTTGCTGCGCCTGCTCGGTGCGGAAATCGTTCTCACCCCCCGTGCGAGGGGTATGGGCGGTGCGATCGCCATGGCGAAAAAGCTTCTCGCGGAAACGCCAGGTGCGTTCGGCCCGGGTCAGTTCGACAACCCCGCCAACCCGCAGGTGCACCGTGAAACGACCGCCGAGGAAATCTGGCGCGACACGGACGGTGAGATCGACGCCTTCGTGGCGGGAGTAGGCACCGGCGGAACGATCACCGGGGTTTCCGAGGTCATCAAATCCCGGCGCGAAATGAAAACTTTCGCCGTGGAGCCAACCAATAGTCCGGTCATTTCCGGCGGGCAGCCGGGGCCGCACATGATCCAGGGCATCGGCGCGGGCTTCATCCCGGGCAACCTCAACGTAGGTATCATCGACGAGACGATCCTTGTCTCCAACGAGGACGCCTTTGCTACCGCGCAGGCGCTCGCCCAGCAGGAAGGTTTGCCAGCAGGGATTTCTACCGGAGCCAATGTCTGGGCCGCCATGCAGGTCGCGAAACGCCCCGAGTTCAAGGGCAAGCGCATCGTGACCATCGGCTGCTCTTCCAGCGAGCGCTACCTTTCCACCCCGCTCGCCGACAAGCTCCGGGAGGAATGCGCCGCGCTGCCGGTGCAGGAAATTTAGCCACAGATGGAGAAGAGAATGCACCGCGACCGCCGCGTTTCCCACCCCTAACGTTCAAATCCATGGAATTACAGGAAATCATCAAGAATCCCTTCGTGTGGGGTCTTGCCCTCGGGTTACTCGTTGCAGGCTTCATCCTGAAAAACGCGGTTTCTTCCAAGCTCCAGTTCAAGCGCGAGATCAAGCGCATCGAGGGCGAGATGCGCGACATGCAATCGCACCTGAATACGCAGATGAAGATCACCGCGACCGGCCACGAAGCGCTGACGAAACAGATCGAAGAGTTCAGGACACACAACGAGAATCTTCGGGTGAATCTGGCGGCCTTGCAGAATAAGCCGGACAAGGCGGAGCAACGCCAGTTTCGCATCCAGGAGATGGCGATCAGCGCGATGCGCGAACAGGCGCCGGGGTTCGCAGGAGCATGGGAAAAGGCGATGCGGCAGGCGGAGGTGGATATGGATTCCGCGGAAAGTGGTTTCACAAAATTGATGCGCAAAGTGGTTCCCGGCCTCGGTCATCCGGCGGCGAGGCAGCCCGCTTCCGACACGCCATCCATCGAGACTCCGAGCGAACCCGCGTGACGTGAATTTTTTTCGATTGCGGTTGAAAGATGGCTCTACCGCGCATGCGTATGAATTCATGTTGGCAACGCTTTCAGGGCGGCCACCGCTCAGCGTCTGAGGGATACCAAAGATTCGGAGCGATGGCGGCTCGTATTTTCCCCCGTCGTGAAGTTCGTTTCCACGACGGGTTTTTTCTTTTCGCCTAGATGGCAAAAGCGGTTAACCTTCTCCAACGAACATCATGCTAAGTAAAAAGGAATTATTGGACATGCAGTTCATCGATGCCCGCGCGCGCCTGATCGATCTAGCCGCGTTTTTGGATCGGCTGGAGAGGCATGAGGGCGCTGACGACATCCGTCTGCGGTATTTGAGGGAGGCCCTGCCCATCCTGCTGGAACACCGCCCTGACCGCGCGAAGGCGGTGCTTGAGAAATTCTCCGACCACACCACCGAGCTTTCCGAAACCGCACCGTTCCAAGGAGCTTCCGGAGCACCCATTTCCTGACCGCCATGAGCTACATCGAACCCCACGCCCACATGGTCAGCCGCACGACGGATGATTACGAGAGACTCGCCATCGCGGGCTGCGAGGCGCTGTGCGAACCCGCGTTCTGGGCCGGCTTCGACCGCTCCTCGGCCGACGGCTTTTACGACTACTTCCGGCAGCTCACGGAATACGAACCGAAGCGCGCGGCGCGTTATGGCATCAAGCATTTCTGCTGGCTCTGCATCAACCCGAAGGAGGCGGATGATCCCGGCTTCGCGCGCGAGGTGATGGCGCTGATCCCGGAATTCATCGGCCGGGATAACGTGCTCGGCATCGGCGAGATCGGGCTGAACAAAAACACCCGCAGCGAGCTGAAGATTTTTGAGGAACACGTGCAGATCGCCCTCGATTACGACCTGCCCGTCCTCATCCACACCCCGCACCTTGAGGACAAGCTCAAGGGCACCAGGCTGATCCTCGATTCGCTGGCCACCTTTTCGAAACTCGACCGCTCCAAGGTGATCATTGACCACGTCGAGGAACACACCGTCGCCCATGTGCTCGACGCGGGCTACTGGGCGGGCATGACGCTCTATCCGGAAAGCAAATGCACTCCGAACCGGGCGATCGATATCCTTGAGGTTTATGGCAGCGAGAACATCTGGATGAACTCCGCCTGCGACTGGGGTGTCTCCGATCCCATGGCCGTGCCGAAATGCGCGCTGGAAATGAAGCGCCGGAAGCACACGCCGGAGATGATCCGCAAGGTGACTTACGACAACCCCGCAAAATTCCTTAGCCAATCCCCGCGCTTCAAGCTGTGATGAACGGAAATGGAAACAGGATGCGGGTGGCCTTTTACGACACGAAGCCGTATGATCGAGATTATTTCTCCAAAGCGGCGGAGGGAAGCGGGCTGAAGCCGGAATTCCATGAGTTCCGCCTAGGCGCCGCGAACGCGGCTTCGGCGGAGGGAGCTTCCGTTGTGTGTGTTTTCGTAAACGACAAGGTGGACCGCGAATGTCTCGGCCTTTTGGCGGGGAGGGGAGTGCGGATGGTGGCGCTGCGCTGCGCGGGTTTCAACAACGTCGATCTGGACGCCGCTCGGGAGCTCGGGATCAGCGTTGTCCGGGTGCCCGCCTACTCTCCGCACTCGGTGGCGGAGCACGCGGTCGCGCTTTTGCTGACACTGAACCGCAAGATCCACCGCGCCTACAACCGCGTGCGCGAGATGAACTTTTCACTCGGAGGGCTGGTCGGATTCGACCTGTATGGCAAGACGGTCGGCATCGTGGGCACAGGAAAAATTGGCAGGGTGGCGGCGCAGATTTTCCGAGGTTTCGGCTGCGAGGTGCTGGCCTGTGATCCGTTTCCACAGACCGAATGGGCGGAGCGCCACAGCGTGCGATATGTGGAGATGGACGCGCTGCTATCTGCCGCGGATGTGGTGAGCCTGCACCTGCCCCTCAACCCCGCGACCGCGCACCTGCTCAACGCGGATACGATTTCCCGGATGAAACGCGGAGCCTATCTGGTGAACACAAGCCGCGGCAAGCTGGTGGACAGCGTGGCAGTGATCTCCGCGCTGAAATCCGGCCACCTCGGCGGTGTGGCGCTCGATGTCTATGAGGAGGAGGAAGGTGTGTTTTTCGAGGATCTCTCCGAATCGCCGATGCAGGACGATGTGCTCTCGCGGCTGCTGACATTCCCGAATGTGCTGGTCACCTCGCACCAGGCTTTCCTGACGGAGGAGGCTCTTACGGCCATCGCGGAAACGACGGTGGACAGCCTGCTTCGTTTTCTGGAAGGAAGGGAAGCCGTGCCGGAGAGGGTTTTGGCCTGAGGGCTAGTGCTGCTTATAGGGTGAGCAACGCGGCCCATGCGTCGGGTTGAGCGAAAAGGAGAAATCAACCATGGGGGGCAGGGCAGACAGGTGACTACGGTCAGGAAGAAGAGGAATCCGCTTTTTTGATTGCTATCGCTTCGAGTGCTTTCAGTCGGGCTAGGAGTCTGGGGAGGCGGCGGACGTGGGCTTTGAGTTTGGTGTCTTCTGATATGGGTAGGGCGGGCATACCGGCATAGGTGATGCCGCCTTCAAGGCTGGTAGTTGCGCCGGTGCGGGCGGCAAGGATGGCTTTGGAACCGATCGTCACATGCCCTGCTACTCCCGCTTGGGCGGCGACAGTGACGTAATCCTCCAGCTTGGAACTGCCAGCAATGCCGGTCTGTGCGATGATAAGGCAGTGCTTGCCGATGATCACGTTGTGACCGATCTGGACGAGGTTATCGATTTTCGTGCCCTCGCCGATCAAGGTCTTGCCGAAGCGGGCACGATCTACCGTGGTGTTCGCGCCGATCTCCACATCGTCGCCGATTTCCACGATGCCGACCTGGTCGATTTTGACGTGCTTGCCGTTTAAAAACTCGTAGCCGTATCCATCGGAGCCGATGACTGCGCCGGGCTGGATGATGACGCGGTTGCCCAGGATACAGCGTTCGCGGATGGTGACGTTGGCACCGATACGACAGTCGCTTCCGATCACCGCGCCGGACTGGATCACGGCGTTAGGGCAGATCACTGTGCCATCGCCAATGGACGCACCGTCCATCACCACCGCGCCCGCTTGGATGCAGACTTTATCGGCATCAAACTGGGCGGTGGGAGATACCGAGGCGAATGGGTGGGTGCTGGGAATAAACTTTTCGGATTCGTTGGCGAAGTGCCGCACGACGACTGCGAAGGCCAGTGAAGGGTTTGGGACAGCGATGAGAGCGGAGGGATGATTTCCGAAATCATGGCCGGTGGGGACGATCACCGCGCCCGCCTTGGTGGCGAGAAACTGAGGCAGGTATTTCTCGTTTCCCAGGAAACTGATGTCCTCCAGGCTGGCCGTATCTAGCGCGGCCATTCCGGAAAAAAGAGAACCCGCCTCACCGCGGATGATCGTGCCATCGATGCGGTCGGCGAGTTCCGAAAGACTCAGGCTGGTTGCCAAAGTGGACGGGTGCTGGATTTACTCCTCTACGGGAGCGGGAGTTTCCTCGGCAGGAGCATCTCCCTCGGCGGGGGCGTCCTTGTTAAGGTTTTTAAGGAGGCCGGCAGTGATGTCGGTGGCGTCCTTGGTGTAGAGGAGGAAGGGAACCTGCGAGGT
>CAMBTF010000157.1 GCA_945870545.1 Akkermansia muciniphila | reverse complement strand
GCCGCTTGGCCTTCGGGGGTTTGTTCACCGCCGATGAGGATGCGGTCGGGGTTTTCCATGTCGGCGACAGCGGTGCCCTCGGCGAGGAACTCAGGGTTGGAGAGGACTTGGAAAGTGGCGTTTGTCGTGGAGTTGGCGGCGAGGATGGCCTGGATGGCGGTGGCGGTTTTCACCGGGATGGTGGATTTCTCGACGATGATCTTGTTGCCTTCGGACACCTCCGCGATCAGGCGGGCGGCGGACTCGATGTAGCGGAGGTCTGCGGCGCGGCCAGCTCCGATGCCGTAGGATTTCGTGGGGGTGCCGACACAGACAAAGATGAGGTCGGCGGCGGCGATGGCGGCTTTGATATCCGTGGTGAAATGGAGGTTTTTTCCGCGAGCGGACTCGACGACTTCTTGGAGGCCAGGTTCGTAGACGGGGAGGGAGTCGGAGTTCCAGGCATCGATGCGTGCCGGGTTCATGTCACAGACGGTGACGCGAATGTCCGGGCATTTCGCGGCGATCATCGCCATGGTGGGGCCGCCGACGTAGCCGGCGCCGAGGCAGCAGATGGATGTTATTATCATAAAGGCTGAAATACTGAAAAGCTGAGATACTGAAATTGAATCAGAGGCTGCGTCTTACTTTTGAGACAATGGTGGTGAAGATCGCGATGATTTCGCCTGCTTCGCGATGGGCTTCAGAAAGAGTAGGGTCGCTTATCATGCAATCCGCGATAAGAAGTTCGATCCATAGCTGGGTTTCGTCAGCCTCTTGAAGCAAACCATCAAGCTTAGAGCAGAATTCGGCGTCGGATCTGGCGCGGCTTGCCTCGCGCGCGTGGGCGGCTACTGAAGTTCCGGATCGGATCATCTGGCGAGCCAGTATCCTGACTTCCTCGCGCTCCTTGGGAAGTGAGATGAAAATTCGGATAACGGCGGAAGCGAAGCGTTTGCATCTATGGCGGAGATCATCAGGGAGTCGTATTCGATTTCAGCTTTTCAGCGTTTCAGCTTTTCAGGATTTTCTCCCTCACGGTGTGGTAGAGGAAGAGGGAGTTGTAGGTGAGATAGCGTTTGAAGAGGCGGCGGGGTTCCATCGCGAGGCGGTAGGCCCATTCGAGGCCGGTTTTCTGGAAAAGGGCGGGTGCTTGTTTCACCTCACCGGCGTGGAAGGCGAAGGCGGCGCCGATGCCGAAATAGACGGCGGGAGGGAGGAGGTGTTTGTTTTTCGCGATCCAGTGTTCCTGTTTGGGGCAGCCGAGGCCGACCCAGACGAGGTTCGCTCCCGAAGCGCGGATTTTCCCGATGATGGTTTCCATTTCGCCGGCGGGCCATGTGCCGAAGGGAGGAGAGTGGACGCCGGTGATGAGGGCGTTGGGGAAATCGGAGGAGAATTTTGCGGTGAGTTTGTCGAGAGTGGATTGTTTGCCGCCGAGGAGGAAGTGGCGGAATTCCGTATTCCCGCAGGTGGCCTTGATGGTTTCGAGCATTAGGGTCGGGCCATAAACACGGTCGGTGAGTTTTTCAGAGGGCGGGAGCTGGGCGTTGACCGACCAGACGAGCGGCATGCCATCGGGGGTGATGAGGTCGAATTTCGCCATCGACGCGCCGAACTCCGGATTGCTGCGGGCGAGTGAGGCGACGTGGGTGTTGGCGGCCTCGACGGCGTAGGCGCGGTCGGCGAGGGATGCTTTTTCGAGGATCCAACGAACCGCTCCGGCGTAATCGGTGGCGGCGACGGGGAGGCCGATGACGTTTTTAAAATTCAAACTTTAAACTTTAAACTTCAACGAAGAGGGCTCTGCTTCAGTAATGATAGCGGGCTTGGGCGAAGAGGATGCGGTCGCTTTCGACGCGATAGACGAGGCGGTGCTCCTGGGTGATGCGCCGTGACCAAATGCCCGCTCCGAGATAACGTAGTGGCTCAGGCTTACCTATGCCGGTGAAGGGTTCGCGACGGATTGCTTCGACCAATTCGAGCACACGAAGAGCGGTTTTGCGGTCGGTCGCAACCCAGTGCGAGAGGTCTTCGAGAAAATCCCGGTCAAAGACCAATAAGCGGTCATCGGGCTTCATCCGAGTCCGGATTGGGCGGCCAGAGCCTCGGTGGTGAGCGATTGTCCTTCGCCGCTGTCGAGGCGGTTCAGCGCGGCGAGCAGACGACGGGCGTTGGCGGGGGAGCGGAGGAGGTGGGCGGTCTCCACGAGTCCGCTCCATTCGCCGATGGGGACGAGCACCATGGATTCGTGGCCGCGACGGTCAATGGTGACAGGTTCGCGGTTGGAGACGCTTTCGTCCCAAACTCCCGCCAGCCGATCGCGGGCTTCCGTGTAGGAAATGGTAGGCATGAATGGAAGTTAACCTGTGCAGCTTTCCTGTCCATATAAATCTGGGCAGTTGTGGGCGGCGAGACGCCGCTTGCACGGCCTGCCCCGGGACGGGGGCAGCCACGGATTTATTCGCGCGAGACGCTGACGGGGTGGCCGTGGGCATTAAGGAGGGCGTGGCGGCGGGCGGTTTCGAGGTCGGAGGCGATCATTTCGGCGCACATTTCCTCGACGGTGATTTCCGGAACCCAACCGAGTTTCTCCTTCGCCTTGGTGGGATCGCCGAGGAGGGTCTCGACTTCGGCGGGGCGGAAGTAGCGGGGATCGACGCGGACGATGACGTCGCCGACGTTCAGGGCGGGGGCTTTCGAGGGGTCGGAGATGACGGTGACGGTAGCGATTTCATCGATGCCGGAGCCGGAGAATTCGAGTTCGATACCCGCCTCCTTGGCGGACATACGGACGAACTCGCGGACGGAGATTTGTTTACCGGTGGCGATGACGAAATCGTCCGGCGCGTCCTGCTGGAGCATCATCCACTGCATGCGGACGTAGTCCTTGGCGTGGCCCCAATCGCGGAGGGCGTCCATATTGCCGAGGAACAGGCATTTTTCGAGGCCCAGGGCGATGTTGGCGATGCCGCGGGTGATTTTGCGGGTCACGAAAGTCTCACCGCGGCGGGGGGACTCGTGGTTGAATAGGATGCCGTTGCAGGCGTAGATGCCGTAGGATTCGCGGTAGTTTACGGTGATCCAGTAGGCATACATTTTTGCGACGGCATACGGGGAGCGGGGATAAAACGGTGTGGTTTCCTTCTGCGGGATTTCCTGGACGAGGCCGTAAAGCTCGGAGGTGGAGGCTTGGTAGAAACGGGTCTTTTTTTCAAGGCCGAGGAAGCGGATGGCTTCTAGCAAACGCAGCGTGCCCATGGCATCGACATCGGCGGTGTATTCGGGGGCCTCGAAGGAGACGGCGACGTGAGATTGCGCGCCGAGGTTATAGACCTCGTCGGGCTGGATCTCGGAAATGATGCGGGTGAGGTTGGAGGAGTCGGTGAGGTCGCCGTAGTGGAGCTTGAAGCGCGAGCTCTCGACGTGCGGATCCTCATAGATGTGATCGATACGCTGGGTGTTGAAGAGGGACGCGCGGCGTTTGATGCCGTGGACTTCGTAGCCTTTTTCCAGAAGGAATTCCGCGAGGTAGGAACCGTCCTGGCCGGTGATGCCTGTAATTAGTGCTTTTTTCATAAACTTCAAAATTGCCTGATGGCTATGATTTGTGGCTTCGCGGATGGATTAACGGTTCGCTAAGCTCACAGGTCGTTCAATGTTCAACTTTCAATGGAGAGCGGGACTTGAGGGCAATGGCTGCCAGTTGCCCGATGGCGAGGCCGGTGAGATCCGCGAGCCAATCGAAGAGGTCGCAGGAGCGGGCGGGGATGAAGGCTTGGGAGATTTCCTCCAGTGAGATGAGGGCGAGGAGGACAAGAGTTGTCGTGGTGACGAGGAAAGGGCTGTATCCGAAGCGGCGACTTGGGAATGCGAGATTACAGAGAAAACCCAAGGTACCGAAAAGGCCGATGTGGCCAAGTTTGTCGCCGTAGGGGATGAGGTCGATAAACGGCCACCATTTTGCGTCATACCCGAGATCCGCGATGATGACTACGGCGATGAGGAAAAAGCCAAAGGAGAAAGCGGTGATACGGGTTATTTTGAGTATGAATTTGTGACGGCAGGCATGAGGATTTTTCGTAGTAGCGGCCATGCGAATGCTGAGTTGTGGCGCGCGGGGAAACCGGGCTGGAGTGAGCGGCAAGGGGGGATGGGAGCTGTGATTGGTGCGGGCAAGCTGCGTGTGCTCCCCTTCGAATCCGCTCCGCGGAATCACAGCCGCGCTGCGCCGCTTTCCAGGGATGCGAGGAAATCCTGATAAGCTCCGGCGAGGCCGGTTTCAAAGGGGATTTCGGGATGCCAGCCGGTGGATTCGATGAGGGAGATATCGAGGAGTTTTTTCGGGGTGCCGTCGGGTTTGGTGGGGTCTGTCAGAATCTCTCCGGGGTAGCCGACGGTTTTCGAGATCAGTTTGGCAAGGTCGAGGATGGTGAGGTCGGTGCCGGTGCCGACGTTGACCCAGTCTGGCGGGTTGGTGAGGGAAAGGAGGTGGAAGCAGGCGTTGGCGAGATCGTCGGTGTGGAGGAACTCGCGGCAGGGTGTGCCGGTGCCCCAGATGGTGACGGAGGGCGCGTTGTTTGCCTTCGCCTCATGGAAACGGCGGATCAGGGCGGGGATGACGTGGGAGTTTTCCGCGTGGTAGTTATCGCCCGGGCCGTAGAGGTTGGTGGGCATGGCGGAGTGGTAGAGCAGGCCGTGCTGGGCGCGGTAATGCTGGCACATTTTCAGCCCGGCGATCTTGGCGATGGCGTAGGCCTCGTTCGTCGTTTCGAGCGGGGAGGTGAGCAGGCAGTTTTCCGGCATGGGCTGGGGAGCCAGCTTCGGATAAATGCAGGAGGAGCCGAGGAAAAGCACGCGCGGGACGCCGACGCGGCGGGAGCCCTCGATGAGGTTCGCGGCGATGGCGAGGTTCTCATAGATGAAATCCGCCGGGTAGGTGGAGTTCGCGTGGATACCGCCGACCTTTGCCGCCGCGATGATCACCGTGGCGGGCTTATGTTTTTCGAGAAACGCGAAGACCTCGGGCTGCGAGGTGAGATCGAGCTCGGCGCGCGTGGCGGTGAGGGTTTCGAGGCCGAGGGATTCGGCCTTGCGGACGAGGGCGGAGCCAACCATGCCGCGGTGGCCAGAGATGAAGGTTTTCATAAATAAATGCTGAAAAGCTGAAATGCTGAAATGCTGAAAAGTGGAGATGCTGAAATGGGGATCAGGCGAAGCGCTTGATTAGCTTTTCCGAGGCCGCGAGAGCCATGCCGGTGACTTGATCCATGTT
>CAMBTF010000156.1 GCA_945870545.1 Akkermansia muciniphila | reverse complement strand
CCCTCCTCGCGGAGCATCCGGATCGCATCCCCGATCTGGTCGATGATGTTTGGTTGGATGCCTTCGGTGGGTTCATCAAGAATGAGGAGCTTGGGCTTTGTGAGGAGCGCGCGGCTGATGGCGAGCTGCTGCTGCTGCCCGCCGGAGAGCATGCCTCCCTTGCGATGCAGGAATTCCTTTATGATGGGGAAAAGCGTGTAAACGCGGTCGATCTCTTCCTTGTCCTTTTTCATGCCCCGCGCTTTCAGTCCGATGAAGAGATTCTCCTCTACGGTGAGGTGTGGAAAGATGTCACGGCCTTGGGGGACATAACCGAGGCCTGCGCGCGCTCGGATTGCGGTGGGCATCGGGTGCACCGGCACTCCGCCAAGATGGATACTGCCCGCATCGAGAGGCAGCAGGCCCATCAGCGCCTTGAGCGTGGTGCTTTTCCCAACACCGTTCCTGCCCATGAGGCAGAACACCGTCTTCTCACGTATGGAAAACGTCACCCCGCGAAGGATCGCGCTGCCTCCGATGGAAACGCGCATGTTGTCGAGGACTAGCCGATGTTCGGATGGGGCTGCGACTGTCATGGATTCGGATCGGGTGGGGTCAGGCGGCTTTGGATTTGCGGCCGAGATAAACTTCGATGACGCGTTCGTCGGACTGGACTTTTTCGACAGGGCCTTCGGCAAGGACGTGGCCTTGGTGAAGGACGGTCACGGTGCGGCCTTGGGAGATCTGGCGGACGAACTCCATGTCGTGCTCGATGACCATGATCGTGTGTTTTCCGGCAAGGGACAGGAGCAGCTCGCCAGTACGGTAGGTTTCCTCGTCGGTCATGCCGGCGGCGGGTTCGTCGACGAGGAGAAGCCTCGCCTCCTGAGCGAGAAGCATGCCGATCTCGAGCCATTGCTTCTGGCCATGGGCGAGTTCGCCGGCCTTGCGGTATGCCTGAGTGTTGAGCTTGATCGTCTCCAAGATTTCCGCGAGACGTTCCTTCTGGGCGGCGGTGACACGCCCGAAAAGGCTGTGCCAGATGCTGCGCGGGCCGGCCATGGATAAAAGCAGGTTCTCAATGACCGTGTGGTCGCTGAAGACGGTGGGGGTCTGGAATTTCCGGCCTATGCCCATCCGGTAGATCTCGTATTCATTGAGCTTGAGGAGATCGTGATCCGTGTCCCATTCGAGGTTGCCGCTGTCCGGACGTGTGCGTCCCGTGATGATGTCGAGAAAGGTCGTTTTCCCGGCTCCGTTAGGCCCGATGACCGTGCGGAGCTCCCCTTCCGTCAGGTAGAAATTGAGATCGTTGATCGCCTTGAATCCGTCGAACGATTTGTTGAGACCCTCGGCGGCGAGAAGGAATGGTTTTTGTTTCATGGTTCGGTTACCTCCGCTTCCTGTTTGGTTGTGACGGGTTGCCTTGAGTTCGCACCCCTGTTTTTCATCTTCGCGATCAAAGCTCTGACCTGCGCCGGAATGCCGATGATGCCCTTGGGCATGAACATGACAACCAGCACGAAGGAACCTCCCAGAATCAGGAGCCACATATCAGGATAAGCGCGTGTCGCCCAGCTCTTGAGCGCGTTCACGCTAACCGCGCCAAGAACCGGGCCGACCAATGTTCCGCGCCCGCCTAGGGCAACCCAGACGACGGCTTCAAGGGAGCGCTCGGTGGTCATTTCGCCGGGATTGATGATGCCGACCTGCGGTACGTAGAGGGCTCCGGCGGCGGCGGCGATCATCGCGCAGAGGACGAAGATGAAGAGCTTGAAATTGGCGGTGGCGTATCCGGAGAAGAGCACGCGGTTTTCCGAATCGCGTATCGCGCGCTGGATCAGGCCGAAGCGGGTGGAGGTGAGCCATTTGCATCCGGCGACGACCGCGACCAGCAAGATGGCGGAGACGATGTAGAGGATGCGCTGGGTTGGGGCTTCGCGGAGGTTCGCGCCGAGCAATGTGCGGAAGTCGGTGAAGCCGTTGTTTCCGCCCATCAGCAGCTCGTTGCGGAAGAACAGGAGGGCAGCGGCGTAGGTGAGCGCCTGGGTGAGGATGGAGAAATAAACCCCCTTGATCCGAGATCTAAAGGCAAGGAAACCGAAGATCAGCGCGAGAATCCCGGGCACCAGGAACACCATCAGCATCGCGAAGGGAAACGAGTAAAACGGCTGCCAAATTGCCGGCAGTTTGGTGTGACCTAGGAAGACAAGGAAGTCGGGGAGATCGCTGTTATAGGATCCGAGTTTCCCGATCATGAGCATGAGGTGCATGCCCATCATGTATCCGCCGAGAGTGAAAAACAGCGCCTGCCCAAGGCAGAGCAATCCGGTGTATCCCCACAGTAGATCGATGGAAACCGCCATGATGGCGTAGCAGAGGTATTTGCCCCAGATGTTGAGCGTGAAATCCTCGATAAAACCGGCGGCATTCAACGCCGGCATCACAACTATGAGGAAGACCGCCATCGCGATGAGCAGCGGCGTCCGGACTTTGGAAACAGCGGGGGCTTTGGTCATCAGTCGAGGCTGCGGGAGCGGGTTACGAAAAGACCTTGCGGCCGCCACTGGAGGAAGAGGATGATTCCGATCAGGACGAGGATTTTGCCAATCACGGGATTGCCGAGATACTGCTGGAGGCTTTGGTCGGCCATGCCGATGCCGAGCGCGCTGATCACCGTTCCAAGGATATTGCCGACCCCGCCGACGACCACGGTCATGAAGGCATCGACGATGTAGTTCTGCCCGAGTGAGGGGCCGACGTTTGAGATCTGTGAGAGGAAAGCGCCCGCCAGTCCTGCCAAGCCGCAGCCGAAGGAGAATGTCAGCATATTCACCCGCTCGGTGCGGACTCCCATGCAAGCCGCCATGTTGCGGTTCTGCATCACGCTGCGGATCAGGAGACCAAGGGAGGTTTTGTTCAGCACCAGCCAGGTGGCGACAATGATCAGCACAGCGAAGCCGATCACGAAAAGGCGGTTCCAACCGAACACCACATCGTTTACCGTCCAGTTTCCCGAAAGCCAAAGAGGGCTGGATACCTGCACGTTGTTCGGGCCGAAGGTGAGCCGGAAAAGCTGCTGCATGACAAGTGACACGCCCCATGTCGCGAGCAGCGATTCAAGCGGCCTACGGTAGAGAAACTGGATCACGGAGCGCTCCAGCAAAAGGCCAACCAAGGCCGCCACCAGGAAGCTGAGGGGCAGGGCAACCACGAAGTAAAGGCTCATCCCCGTCCCCGTGAGGCCGAGCCCGGGGATTTCGAAAGACTGCCCGAATGGCGAGAGGCGCAGGCCGCTGGCGAACACGTTTTGCACTACGTAGGTGGTGTATGCCCCCACCGCGATGAACTCGCCGTGCGCCATGTTGATGATCCCCATCAGGCCGAAGGTAATCGCGAGCCCGATCGCCACGACAAGCAGGACGGATCCGGAGGAAACCCCGCGAAACAGCGTGCCCGCGGCGTTGATGCGGGAAATGTGCAACTCGATGCGGCTTACTGCGAGCAAGGCCGCTTTCTCCATCTCCTTATCACCCGATTTCTTGGATTCGAGGGCGATGGTCTTGAGAAGATCGAAGGCTGGCAATGACCCGCGATTCCCAAGGAACTCAGCGGCAGCAAGGCGCTTTGCCTTGTCATCGGAGCGCAGATTGATGATCGCGATGGCCTGTTCGAGTGCCTTATTCGCTTTGCTGTTGGTCTCGATTTTCTGAAGTTCAATAAGCCCCGGCAGCTTGTCCTGCCTCTGACCCACCGACGAGTTTTCGATGGCCTTGATCCGCTTTTCGACATCTGGATCGGCCAGTGCGGCGAGGTCGGAAACCTCCCTCATCGCCTTGCGCAGCGAGGAACTTGTGTCCGCTAGATCGAGTTCAAACTTCGTCACGCCCACCTGGTTTCCCGTCCCATCGACCACCGGCGTATCGTCGGAAAGCTTCCGTATCGCGATCTTGCGGGTGCCCTCGATCGGATCCCCCATCAGAACAGGGACGATGCTGCCGTCCTCCGCCTCATAGATGAAAATCAAGCCTTCTTTCCATTTGTCGAGCCAACCGACAATCTCCGGGCTGGGAGTCTTTTTCAGATCAAGGACGACGGCGATCCTGCCTTCCTCATCCGGCATCACTATGGCTGCCGCGATTTTTGACCTCACCGTTTCCTCCTGCGCCGCCGCCTTCTGGGAGGCGAAAGCAAAAGCCCCGATGCCGGCAACCATGAGGACTTTTCTTATGAGGCGGCCGCAGGACATGGTTGGCTAGGAATAAGCACTGCCTATGCCATGTGGCATTTGGGTTTGCTCCTGTTGCCTTGGGATGGAGCGGAAGCGTCCTGAGAAATCGGATTGTTGTCGGTCCGCAGAGCGGTGACATTTCGGGATGTTACTGAACCACAGCGGCATTCACAGCCCGGAGCGCTCAATCAACTCCCGCTCAACGGCACGAATCCCATTCTTGAGAAAAGGCACATTTAAAAAAGGAAGCCCGAGGATGCCTTCGCTGCCCAATTTCCTTGAGAACATCGCTCTTGAAGTAATGATCCGACGATGAGTAACACGGCGGATCAACCGAAGCTGCTGGGCTTCACCGGCCAGCACGACGTGCCGGATCCGGAGGGCTTGCGTCTCGCGATGCGCCGCGAGGTCGTTGCGATGAGAGACCTATTAGGAAAACGGATGATCGCAATCACCAGCGCAGCGGCGGGCGCTGATGGGGTTTTCCTGAAAACCTGCGTGGAACTTCGTATTCCCGCCATCGTGATCCTGCCGTATCCCGAAGAGCGGTTCGCCAACGATTATGAGGACGCTGAGGAATGGGCGATGACGCGGCGGCTCTGCGGCGTGGCTCTCGCGAAGTATGTCGCTCCCGGCGGCCATGAAGCCCCGGAAGCCTGCCAGTTGGTCTCGCGGCTGCTGCTGGAATGGGCGGATGCATTCCTGTTCGTATGGAACGGCGAGCCGCAAGAAGGAGCGGGCTGCACCGGGGAAACTGTGGAGGAGGCGCGAGATCTCGGCATTCCCTCACGAATCATCGATGTGGCGAGCTACGCGGCGAAATGGGAAATCCCGCCCGACCCAAGCCGCAAGGCGAGACACGGCTTCGATACGAGGGCGGATCTGCTGGATTTCCTAGATGCGCGTTTTTCAGAGCAAGGGTGATCGCTGCCGGAGGCCTTGGACTGCTACAGCCTGCTGTAGCTTTCCGCGAGACAACCTGCCTGCCCGCCGAAGCTTCAGCGAAGGCTGGCCTGCCTGCCGAAGCTTCAGCGAAGGCTGGGC
>CAMBTF010000155.1 GCA_945870545.1 Akkermansia muciniphila | reverse complement strand
TAGGTATGGCATGAAAATGACAATGCACATAGACGAGGCTCTGTTGAAAAGGGTGGTCGAGGCCTACGGCTGCGAAAGCAAGACCGAGGCCGTGGAAATGGCTTTGCGCGAAATGGATCGTAGGGTTCGCTTCCGCGAATTCGTCAAGGAGGGCATGGGCATGACCAGCGAGGAATTGGCGGACGCCGTGATCCCCGGATACGATCCCAACAACCTGAACATCACCCCCTACACCCACGAGGATTTCCCCTCCAACAGGGTCGCCGAAGATCCCAAAAAATATGGCCATTGAGATACTTGTGGACACGAATGTCTATATCGACCTGATGAAGTATGGGCGTGATCCCGTCAGCATCCTGGGCGAGTGGGTGGGCAGTTCGGAACTCGTGACATGCGGCATGGTGAGGCTGGAGGTGCTTCGCGGACTGAAAAACCCGAGGGTGCGCCAACGGATCAGCTCTTTCATGGACATCATGATCAATATCCGCACCGATGCCGCTTTCTGGCCGGATGCTACCGATCTGGCCTGGCAGCTCGACCGGCAGGGCAAGGTGATTCCCGGAGCGGACATCATCATCGCCGCCTGCGCGCTGCGGACTTCGGCGGCAGTCCTGACATTCGACGCCCATTTTCGCGCCATAGACGGGCTGCGGGTCATCGCTCCTCCAGCGGAGTGGTTTTCCTGACGTTTCTGATTTGCATGGCCGCTATACCGGGGGCAACACTGCGGCGTGTCCAATCAGGAAATCCAAGCAAAAGTCCGCATCGCCGTCGATCTCGGGGCGAGCAGCGGCCGTGTGATGGCCGCCATCCCGTCCGGCGGAAAACTCACTCTGACTGAAATCCACCGCTTCGAGAACCCCGCCATCGAGCTGCCCACCGGCCTTTACTGGAATATCCTCGGCCTGTTTCATGAGATCCTCACCGGCCTGAAAAAGGCCATCGAAACCCACGGTGAAAACATCGCCTCCATCGGGATCGATACCTGGGGCTGCGATTTCGGCCTCTTCGACCACTCCGGCGAGCTGATCGGCCCGCCTCACCAATACCGCGATCCCCGCTTCGAGGGCATGGCGGAAAAGATGCACAACCTGATGTCCGAGGACGACATTTTCAGCCGCACCGGGATCAAGACGAACTTCTACAACAGCTCCCTCCACCTGCTCTCGCTCAAGCTCCGCGAAAGCAAATCGCTCTCGCAGGCGGGCAACATCCTTTTTATCCCCGATATCCTCGCCTACTGGCTCACCGGCGTGAAAGCGGTGGAACGGACGAACGCCTCGACTTCTCAGCTCCTCGACGCGGAGACCGGGCAATGGTCGCACGAGGTCATCTCCGCGCTCGGCCTGCCGGATCGAATTTTCGGAAACATCGTCTCGCCCGGCACCGTGCTCGGCCCGCTACGGGCGACTCTGAAAGACTCGCTCGGGCGCAGCGACATCCCTTTCGTCGTCGCCCCCTGCCACGACACCGCTTCCGCCGTGGCGGGCATCCCGCTCACCGAGGAAGAGCCGCTTTGGCTCTCATCCGGCACATGGTCGATCATGGGCGTGGAGCGGAAACATCCCATCCGCAGCTACGAGGCACTCTCGTTCGGTTTCTGCAACGAACTCGGCGTGAACAACACCGTCCGTTTCCTGAAAAATATCGCCGGCCTATGGCTGATCCAGGAATGCAAGCGCCAGTGGGACAAGGAGGGGCAGACCCATTCCTTCGCGGCTCTCGCCGAAATGGCCGAGGCGGCGGAGCCTTTCACCGCCTTCATCGACCCCGACGACGCGGTCTTCGCCAGCCTCGGTAACATGCCCGGAAAGATCCGCGATTTCTGCGAAAAATCCGGCCAGCCCGTCCCGGAATCCCTCGGCCAGATCCTACGGGTCGCGACCGAATCCCTCGCCCTGAAATACCGCTACGTTTACGGAAATATCTGCCACCTCACCGGCCGCACCTATTCCCGCCTGCACGCGGGCGGCGGCGGCATCCAGAACCAGATGCTCTGCCAGGCCACCGCCAACGCGCTCGGCATCGAAGTCCTCGCCGGGCCGATCGAGGCCACCTCCTGCGGAAACCTCATCACCCAGATGATCGCCACCGGCGAAGTCCCCGATTTCCCGGCAGGCCGCCAGCTCATCCGCGAGTCCTTCGAATTCGTCACCTACACGCCAAAGGATCAGGAAAAATGGGACAAGGCCTACGCCGGTTTCCTGAAACTCATCGGCTGACCCGTCATGCGCCTCGCCGTCCTCAACATCGTCGGTCTCTCCAAGTCTTTGCTCGGAGAGAACGCGCCGGGCATCACCGCCTTTGCGGAAAAGCACGGGCTTCAGACCTACGCCCCGGCCTTCCCGGCGCTGACCACCACCGCCCAATCCTCCATCCTCACCGGCACCCCGCCAGAAAAGCACGGCATCGTCGCCAACGGCTGGTATGACCGCGAGTCCGCCGAAGTCCGTTTCTGGAAACAGTCGAACCATATCGTCCACGGCGATAAAATCTGGGACGCTCTCCGAAAAACTGTGCCGGGCTTCACCTGCGCGAAGCTGTTCTGGTGGTACAACATGCACTCCACCGCGGACTTCACCATCACCCCGCGCCCGCTCTACCCGGCCGATGGCTCGAAGCACTTCGACATCCACACCCAGCCCATGGCCATGCGCGATGAGCTGAAAGCGGATCTCGGCCCTTTCCCCTTCCCCGCCTTCTGGGGACCGGCGGCGGGGATCGCCTCGTCGGAATGGATCGCCGCCTCCGCGAAATGGGTGGAGCAAAAGCACTCCCCCACCCTCTCCCTCGTTTATCTCCCCCACCTCGATTACTGCCTCCAGAAAGACGGCCCCACCGCCCCGAACATCCCCGCCGAAGTCCGCGCCATCGACCGCGTCGTGACCGATCTCATTTCCTACTACGAATCTCGTAGTATCCGCGTGATGCTCCTTTCCGAATACGGCATCTCCCCGGTGGATCAGCCCATCCACCTCAACCGCCTGTTCCGCGAAAAAGGCTGGCTCTCCATCAAGGACGAGCTCGGCCGCGAAACGCTCGACTACGGCGGCTGCAAGGCCTTCGCCGTCGCCGATCACCAGATCGCCCATGTCTATGTGAACGATCCCGCCATCTTCCCGGAAGTCCGCGCCCTGCTGGAAAGCACCGGCGGCATCGATGAGATCCGCCCGCAGAACCATCCCCGCGCCGGAGACCTCATCGCCATCGCCAAGCCGAACGCGTGGTTCACCTACTATTACTGGACCGACGACGCGAAAGCCCCCGACTTCGCCCGCACCATCGACATCCACCGCAAGCCCGGCTACGACCCCTGCGAGCTCTTCATCGACCCCGCCATCGCCTTCCCGAAAGCGAAGATCGCCAAGTTCCTCCTGAAAAAGAAACTCGGGATACGCGGCCTCCTCGAAGTCATCCCCCTCGATCCCAGCCTCGTCAAAGGCTCCCACGGTCGGGATCAGGTGCCAGATTCCGAGAAGCCCGTGCTGATCGGATCTTCCGAGAAAATCGAAAACGCCCAGGATATCCACACCGCCATCCTAAGTCACTTCGGGCAAATTTGATGCAAAGCCCGGTTCCTTGACCACGGTTTATCACGGTTTATCACGGTTTATCACGGATAAGAGATTAGCCCTTCTTGTCTCTGCTTTTGACCTCAGACCTTTCATGAATTGCCAAATTCAAGACTCATCCAAGGTCTTCATCCGTGTAAATCCGTGCAATCCGTAGTTGAAAATCTTCGAATCCCTAATGGAAGAACCTACGCCATGGAGCATAACTGGGTGCTTGATCGCGGGCACCTGGGGGATTAACCTCCGGTCATGTTGGTAAAAGAGCAGATTTCCCGCATGTCATCCACGGAGCGCATGGAAGCCATGGAACTCCTGTGGGATTCGTTCTCCAAAGAAGGGATCGACTACCCTTCTCCCGTTTGGCACGCCGAGGTTCTCTCCGAACGATCCCAGATCATCGACTCCGACCAAGCAACCTGGCTCTCGGTCGATGAACTCCAAGCCCGTCTGGCGAACCGATGAAAAAGCACATCGTCGTTCTCGCGGAAGCGGCCAGCGACATCGAACGCGGAATCGATTTCTACAACTCGATCGAGGATGGCGTCGGCCGGTATTTCAGGGACTCGATGATTGCCGAACTCCGCCATCTCGGACTCTATTTCGGCAAGCACCGGATTCATCTCGGCTTTTTCAGGGCCTTATCCTCCCGGTTCCCCTATGCGATTTACTACCGCGACAAGGGTGACATCCGCCAGGTTGTCGCCGTGCTGGATCTCCGGCGGTCACCGAAATGGATCCGGGAGACCCTCGCCGGGCGGTAGGCATGCATCGCCCCTTCATCGACCCCGCCATCCGCTTCCCGAAAGCGAAGATCGCCAAGTTCCTCCTGAAAAAGAAACTCGGCATACGCGGCCTTTTAGAAGTCATCCCCCTCGATCCCAGCCTCATCAAAGGCTCCCACGGCCGGGATCAGGTGCCAGATTCCGAGAAGCCCGTGCTGATTGGCTCAGCTCGGAAAGTCCAGAAAGCGGAAGACGTCCATGCGGCGATCTTCAGAGAGTTCAACTGACAAGGAGGGGCTGCCTTCGGCTGCCCAGCAGCAGTGCCAGTGGGAAGAAAGCCGACCAAAGGCACGGCTCTCCAACAAACACAAACGCCCCGCGATCTGAATCCACACTTCATATCCTCCATCCTTGCCACCAAAAAAGCGAACTTCCCACTTGGAGAGTTCGCTAATCGGTGTATTTTACAAGCGTGATCAGGAGTTTCGCAGACACCACCACCGAGAAACTATTCCTAGGTGAGGAACTCAGCAGAAAAGAAACCAACAAGCTCGGAACCCTAAATCCCATCAAAGCCTTCGAACGTCTCGCGATTCTCAACGAGGCGGATGAAAAATCCCTCCTACTCACTCCTGCGCTTCACTACCATAAACTCAAAGGAACCTCAAAATACTCAATCGACGCAGACTCCAGGAAATCCCCATGGCGGATCACCTTCCAGTGGGAAAATCTGGAGATGAAAAATGTCGAACTCGTCCGGATCGAAGACACCCACTGAAACCACGCGAACATGAAAACGAACCAAATCGCCATCCCCCGGGATCCTCTGAAGATCCCGATGCCCCTTTCAAACCCAGCTGCCGCCCTGATCCGGGATACCATCGCCCATCACGGCGTCACTCAGATCGAGGCTGCGGAGGCCATGAAAATTAGCAAAGCCCAACTCAGCGATGTCATCCGCCAGAA
>CAMBTF010000154.1 GCA_945870545.1 Akkermansia muciniphila | reverse complement strand
CCAAGCTTCTCTTGGAAAAACTCGAGCGTGTAAGGCAGGCTGGCACCCCCACCGGCAAGGAGGACTTTCCGGGGTGCGTTCCCAGCGTGTTGGCTGCGGTAATAGTTCGTAGTGCGAGTGATTTCAGCGGGAAGCCGGGTCAACGCGTTGCGGATCACCATGGCGAGCGCCGCCAAGGCCTCGTCCATCGTTTCAGTGTGCCCGCCGCCGAGCGCCACCAGCCCGTTGGTGATTTTCTGGTGCTCCGCCTCGGGGAAAGTGATGTTGTATTCCTTGGCGATCGCCGCACTGATCGAAGCCCCCCCTATCGCTACACTGCGCGTGAAAAAGCGCTTGCCCTCGACGTAGAGAAGGTTGCTGGTTTTCGCGCCGATATCGATGATGAGTGTCGACTCTTCCGGTGTCCCGTAGGAGTAGCGGTAGGCGTTGTAGAGAGCCATCGGTGCGACATCCACCTCGAGCGTGGATAGCCCGGCTTCCATCACAGTGTTGTTGATTTCGTCGAGCTCATCCTCCTTGATGGCGACGATGACCACTTCCTTGTCATCCCCGCCCTCGATCATCTCATAGTCCCAAACGACCTCGTTGATCGGGAACGGGACATGTTGCTGGGCCTCGAACGTCACAATCTGCTCGATGTTGTCATCTTGCAGCGGAGGGAGTTTCACGAAACGGGTGAAGACGGACTGGCCGGCGATCGCGTATCGGACCTTGGATTTCTGGATGTTGAGCCTCTCGATCATATCATCGAGGGAAACGCGGATCTGGGACTCCCGCGATGCCTCGAAAGAGGGATCGGCGATGATCGTGTCCGTTTCGTAACCTTTCAGCATGAGGGCGCCACCCTTCGATGTTTCGAAGACGGCGAGGGAGATGCGTTGCGAGCCTATGTTTAGGGCTACGGTAGTCTGGGTATCAGCCATGATAATGGTGCGATCGGTGAAAACTTGAATGATGTCCAATAAGCGGGGGAGCGAACGAGGTGGATCAATTTTTCTCCTTGGAGATTTCCGCGTAGCGATCCCACCACATGTGCGCAAAGGCGGATTCGCTCTTGTCGAGAAGTGGAACGACCTCGCTGCGGGAGATCTTGTTGGAGGGGGAATTCCACCAGTCGATTTTCAGATCGCTGGTTTCTGCCTTAACCCTGATGCCGTTCACGATGACTTCATAGCCGACCGCGTAGACCATGCTCTTTCCGGCGCGATCCCCGCCGGTGAGGCGGCGGACGGACGAAGGCGAGAGATAAACGGAGCTGAAGACATCCTCCCCGAGCGGGATATTGACGTGGGTGATGTCCTTGGTGAGCACGAGATAGGTGCCCTTCTTGTCGGGATTCTCGACGGCGACATACCATTTCACCAGGATGCGGTCAGCGGTCTTGGAACGGGGCTCCGGACTCATATCTACCTTGATACTGGCTTCAATTTCGAGCCATTCCTTCGGTTTGAAACCGTTTTTTGAATCCCCGAGCTTGGGTGAAGAAATGTCTTCGAACGCGGGTTTATCGCCCTCGACCCTGAAGACTTGGGCGTTCGCTGCGGAATGGGACAAAACGCCGGCAAGGGAGCAAGAAATGACTGTGAGAAGATTGTGTCGGATCGTTCGCATATGAATAGGGTTTCCATGGACAATAGGGAAGCGCGCCGCAGGTTGACCAGATAAAAGGAAAGGCAGGCGCAACTTTTTCACGGGCATCGGTGTTGATTTCCACCCAAATCTCCACTAGCCATTGACGAAAGCTTCCCACGGTGGCTTCACTGGCGATATGCCGCGCCCGCCTTTCACATTCCCGGGATCTTTCCCATTCGTTGTCGGAAGCATCGGGGATGCCGCCGCACTCGCAGAGGCTACGCCCCGATCGCTCGCCGGACAATGCGATCTTGCAGAGATTCGGCTGGATCTTTTCCATGCCGATTTTCTCAAAAAGGGAAACATCCTCTGGCGGCACCTGCTCCCCTTCCCGCTCCTTTTCACGGCACGCTGCCATGCGGAAGGCTCCCCTTTCGATCTCGATCTTTCCACACGCATATCCTTGCTGCGCGCCGCGCTGCCGGACGCCTGCATGATCGACATCGAGGCCGTTTCCGCCCCCCCCATGGAAGAACTCATTTCCGAAATCGCCGCGCAGGAAATCCCATGGATCGCCTCATACCACGATTTTAACGGGCTGCCAACCGTGCGCGAGTTGGCGACCCAGGCAGGAATCGCCAAGAACGCGGGAGCGGCGGCATTCAAGGCGGCGGCACTACTCCACACGCCGGATGAGCTCGCCGCCCTCGCAAGATTTCAAATGAGCGATCAGGGCCTCCCGCTGTCGACCATGGGGATGGGCGGGCTGGCTCCCGTTTCACGCCTGCTTTGCGCCCAGGCTGGAAGCGTATTGAACTACGGATTCGTGGGTGAAAATGCCACCGCACCCGGCCAGTGGTCGGCGAAGCGGCTCAGGGAATGCATCCAATCCCTCAAACCCATCAGCTAGCCCCATGCACTCGTTCCACACCCTGGAAACACTCCCTCAGGCCGCGACCGGCACAAAGCCTGCGCGCCTTGCCGTACTCGGCCAACCGGTTTCCCATTCAGCCTCGCCCCAGCTTCACCAGCCCGCCCTTGACGCCCTCGGCATCATCGCGACCTACATCCGGCTGGAAGTCGATCCGGGGAAACTGCGTGAAGCGTTCGCGATGATGGCGAAGCTGGGGTTCATCGGCTGCAACGTGACGGTTCCCCACAAGTTCGAGGCGATGGACAGCTGCACCGAAGTGTCTGCCCAGGCGCGGCTTCTCGGCGCGGTCAATACGGTGCAATTCAAGGACGGGGCGATCATCGGTTACAACACCGACGGGCCGGGATTTCGGGCTGCCATTTCCGATTCGTTTGGGCTGGTCCTTGGAAAATCAAAAACCTTAATCCTCGGAGCCGGCGGGGGCGCCGGTCAGGCCATCGCGATGCAATGCGCGCTCGAAAAGCCGGCGGAACTCACACTGGTGAACAGGGATTTGGCGAAGGCCGAGTCCCTAGCGGAAAGACTGCGCGACGTCTCACCTGGCACCGAGATCCGCACCCTTGGTTTCATGGACCCCGCCCTTAGGGATGAGTGCCAATCGGCTGATCTGATCGTCCAGACCACCTCGCTCGGGCTAAAAACCACCGACAGTCAAGTGATCCCGGATAGCTATTTTTCCGTGGATACCCGCGCCTACGACACGATCTATCAACCGCCCGAAACCCCGTTCCTCGCCGCCGCGAAGCGCGCCGGTTGCAAGACCGACAACGGCCTGAGCCTACTCATCCACCAAGGTGCCATTGCCTTCCAGCACTGGTTTCCAGGAACAGAGCCGCTCCCCTATATGAGGAGGGCGATGCAACGTTGAGCGGTGTCCGCTGCGGATCAATCGGTGGTGAAAAGGTCGTCTTTGAGTTTCTTCAAATCAAAGCCCGGATCATCGCCCCCGATCCAGTGACAAGCCATCACCTCTTCCAGTGCGAAGCTCCTGGCGCCGGCGAACTCGCCCCGTTTTATACGGACTCGCACCCTGACTAGATTCCCAGGTTCCATGGGCGAGAGTTCCCCTCCGAAAATTGGCTTTCCAGACCGCTTCGCATCGAACGCCGCTCCCAATAGTAATCCCTCATCGCTATAACTGTTTACCACGAACTCGGGTGATTCCACGCCGAACTCGGCGGGCCTTCCGAACACGGGAGATAATAATGTAAACCGCAGGCGCGAGCCGTCAGCTTCTGCCTTTTCTCCAGTTGTCACTCTTCTGGCAAGCAACCGGAACTCAACCTCCGCCGGGCCCTCTCCCGCCAGAAAAAGCGGCCATGAGTACCCGCCGTATCGGATGAAATGTTCCCAATCGAGTTTCCAAACTGAACCGTTCCTGCGGAAAAGCGCATCGACTTCCTGCCCCTTTCCATCATTCCAACGGGTCTCGATCATCCACTCTTCCCCCACCTTGATCGGCTGCTGGCCGGTTCTTCTCAGCTCGGCAACCTCAATGCTTGGAAAGGGATTGTTCTTGTAGAAGTCGGCCATAATCCCGGCCGTTTCGATGGGATCCGCCACAAACTGGTTGCGAATCTCCGGAGCACCTCCGGTCAGGAAGCCAATGAGCGCCCTGTGGCAGTCGGGTAAAGCCCGGCTGAGAAAAGCGATCCTCTCGTCCGCCATCGTACCTTCGGCGAGATTTACGGCTTTATCTCCGGTGGCCGCATAGGCACCTGCCTTATGGCGCATGTCGAATTTCAGTTTCCATACCAACAGGGACATGAGAACCGCCCAACACACGATGAATTTCAGCGTGGTGCTATTTTTTCGTTTTTTCCGCACAGCCCTACGGCCGCTCTCGGCAAGTGACTCACCCGTCCTTTCGAATACGGCCATGTTTCTATCGCGGACGTTGATGCGGTTCCCTTGCTCTGGCCAAATACCGGTGGCCGCCTTGAGACCGCAGTCAGCGCATAACCTGTCCTGCTCCATCCCGATATCGGACAGGAAAATGGAGCCGCAGCGACCGCAGTGATACCATCCTTTCTTCATGGGTCTGTTCATTTTGTTTATTCATCCAGCCAGCTCAGCCTGACCACCTTGCTGATCATCCACTGGTTCGGCAGGGACTCGGTGCGACCGCGTTCCAAGACGAGAAGCACCGGTATTTCACTCCGCATCTCGCCCGTTAACTGGCCAGGAAGGAACTGGGTATGGAGCAAGACATCATCCGCCCCGTTGAGTCTCGTGTAACCCCAGACCTTTTCCTGCCTGTCCGGTGCCAGCAACTTGAAGCAGCGGTATTCATCTTCGGATAGCGCAAAAGTGTGGAAATCCCCCGGCGAGAGGATGGCGCGTATCTCTAAGCCATCGCCTAGCCCTTGCTTGAGTTCGGAGTAATCAGCGGAGCAATAGCCAGTTGTGGCCTTCCAATCCATTTTCATACTATCCCCCTCCAGCCTGAACACCGCGCGGAAACCCGATGAATTGGCGAGAAATCCTGATAGCACGCCGAACTCAATGCCTTCCTCCTCCATGACAATCCATCTGCAGTTATCGTCTGGCTTCCATTCGGAAACCATACCCAAAGGTTTCCACCGCCCGGCAATGATTTCACCGTTTTTCTCGGCTTTATAAACCATCCCTATGAAGTTTCCCACGGACTTTGAGGTCGCATAGGTCGCAAAAATGCTTTTCGCCCGCACTTCCCCGTTCAAAAGGGAATGAAGCACCTTGTCACCCTTGAAACCCACTTCCTTATCAATCCTTTCGGGCGTAAT
>CAMBTF010000153.1 GCA_945870545.1 Akkermansia muciniphila | reverse complement strand
GAACGCGCGCTTCAGGCCGTCAAAGGCTTGCTGCAGGACGGCATCCTCGCTCTCCCCGACGGCCCGCACGGCGATGTCGTGGCGCTCACTCCGCCGTTCTGCGTTTCCAGGGAGGAAATCGATTTCGCCGTCAGGAAACTGCGCGGGCGATTGGGGGGAGCACACACGCCCTCGCGTGTTGTTTCCGGCGCCCCCGCCGGAAACTTGGCTTGAGATAGGGCGGGCGTTGATTCGGCTATTCGGCGCGAATAATCTTTCCGGCCGACGGAGAGCGAGGGCGCACTCCGCAACACGCGGGGGCGCGTGTGCTCCCCGAAGACCCATCATCGCCCCTTGCCCTCGCCGCGCGCATCGGCTAAGGAATGCGCACACCTTTCCGCCAACGCCCTTGCTCCACCTCAATCCCACCCCCCTTACCTTATGGCTTGGCATCGCCGCTTTGCTTGGGGTCGCTTGGCTTTGCATCGTTTCCTGGAAGCGCAGCCCGCACCCGCGCCGCACCGCCGCCTTGGAAATCCTGAGGTTTTTCATCGCCGCCATCGTCGTCATGCTGCTCTGGCAGCCGGAGTGGCGCACGATCATCAACCCCACCACGAAACCGCAGATCGCTATCCTTTGGGACGATTCGGGTTCCATGAAAACCCTCGATGCCCGCCTGCCCGCCGCGCTGGCCGGTGAGGGGAAAGCAGAATCCATCGTCGCCCGTGCGGAGTGGGTCGAGAAAGCCCTGGCCTCCGATCTCTGGACTCCGTTGCGCTCCGGCGGCGCGAACGATCTGATCACCAGGCCCTTCGCCACCCCCGGCGAGAGCGGCCTCAACGGCACCGACCTCAGCGAGCCGCTCGAAAGCCTTCTCGGTGAGGAAAACAACCTGCGCGCCGTCGTCCTGCTCAGCGACGGCGATTACAACCTCGGCCAGCCGCCCGTCGGTGCGGCACAGAAATACCGCCTGCGCGGCGTGCCGATTTTCACCATCCCCGTCGGCAGCGAGACGCGCCTGCCGGATCTCGATCTGCTCACCGTCACCGCGCCGACCTACGGCATCGTCGGCGAGAACGTGCAGATCCCTTTCACCATCCGCTCCTCGCTGGACCGGCAGGTGCGCACCATCGTCCGCCTCCGCGACGAGTCCGGCCGCGAGCGCACGAAAAACATCGTCCTCGCGCCGAATGCCGAGACCTACGATTCCATCCTCTGGCGCTTGGAAAAAGAAGGCTCCTCCACCCTCACCCTCTCCGTCCCGGTCGAGGACGGTGAGCTGGTCTCCGCGAACAACTCCCGCGCCTTCACCATCTCCGGCCGCCCCGAGCGCATCCGCGTGCTCATCGTCGAGACCTTGCCGCGCTGGGAGTTCCGCTTCCTGCGCAACGCCCTCCAGCGCGATCCCGGCGTCGAGCTTTCCTGCCTCCTGCTTCGCCCCGAGCTCGGCCCCGGCAGCGGCACGGATTACATCGAGAAATTTCCCGAAACCCTAGAGGAGCTCTCGAAATTCGATGTCGTCGTGCTCGGCGATGTCGGCGTAGGAAAAAACCAACTCACCAAGGAACAGTGTGCGCTGATCCGCGGCCTCGTGGAAAACCAGGCGTCCGGTGTGGTGTTCCTGCCCGGCCGCCAGGGCAACCAGTTCACGCTCCTCGACACCGAGCTTTCCGATCTCATCCCGGTCATCCTCGATGACAAGAACAAGCAGGGCTTGCCGGAAACCCTCGCCACCCCGCTCAACCTCACCACCGAAGGCCGCGCCTCGCTGCTCACGATGCTGGGCGATTCCGAGGAGGAAAATCCCGAGATCTGGCGGCGCTTGCCGGGCTTTTTCTGGCACGCTCCGGTCGTCCGCGCGAAGGGTGGCACCGAAGTCCTGGCCACCCACGCAAACCGCCGCGGCCCCTATGGCCCCGTGCCGCTGATGGTCACCAAGGCGGCGGGCAGCGGGAAAGTCCTCTTCATGGGCATCGACTCCGCATGGCGCTGGCGGCGCGGCGTGGAAGACCTGTATCACTACCGCTTCTGGGGCCAGGTCGCGCGCTGGATGTCGTACCAGCGCAACATGGCCGCCGGCAAGCGCGTGCGCCTTTTCTACACCCCGGAGCGCCCCGAACCCGGCGCATCCGTCACCCTCAACGCCAACGCCTTCGACGTGAACGGCGCGCCGCTCAAGGAAGGCGCGGTCTCCGTGGACATCACCTCGCCGGACGGCAAAACGCAGCGCATCGAGCTCCAGAAAAACGAATCCGAGTGGGGTTCCTACGCCGGGCGTTTCAAGGTCGATCTGCCGGGGGCATGGAAACTCCGAGCCACGGTTTTCGGAGCCTCGGAGCTGCCTACGGAAACCACCATCCTCGCCCAGGGCGTGGACATTGAGAAAACCGGCCAGCCCGCACGCCCGGATGTCCTGGAGGAAATCGCCAAGGTCTCCCGCGCCCGCAGCATCCTCCCCGAGCAACTCGCGGAACTCATCGGCGAGATCAACGCCCTCCCCGAGCCACGCCCCCTTGAAAACCGCATCCCCCTCTGGTCCCACTGGGCCACCCTCGTGCTGCTCGTCATCCTGTTAGGAGCCTTCTGGGTCGGCCGGAAACTCAACGGCGCGTTCTGAAGAACCCAACCTTTGAATCAACTCATTGTGCGTCTCCAGCCCGTGAGGCGTTGAGGTGCGGTGCGTGTGGAAATGTCTGAACGGGCGTCGCTCCGCGACGCCGGATGTTGGGTTCCGCAAAGTTCGCGGCTTTCAACCCACGGACTCTCATTGTCATTACTGAAAACGGTCTAAGCCACCTTGAAGATCAATTTTTTTCACTAACGCTCCATCGCCTACAGCCACCGCGAATCAAATTGACCCATCCGGGGAATCCATTTGGACTGGCCGTGATGATGTTCCTGCAGTCACATGGAGGACGCCATCACCTCCACGCGCACCGTCGAGGCGGCGGATGAAAGTTTCCGCACTGGAAAAACCGTAGAACTCTGACCACCCCGATGAAACGTAACGCCGTCATTTTGCTCCTAGCTCTCAGCGCCCTCGCCCCCGCGCTGGAAATTGAAAAATTCCGCCCGCTTTTCAATGGCAAGGATCTCACCGGCTGGACGGGTGAGGGATACATCGTCGAGGATGGCTGCATTGTCTGCACGCCGAACGGCAAAAACCTCGTCACCGATGCCACATTCGCCGCCTACGTCCTGGACTTCGATTTCAAGCTGGAGCCCGGCTCCAACAACGGCCTCGGCATCCATTATCCCGGCCATGGCGATGGCGCCTACACCGGGATGGAACTCCAGATTCTCGATAACGCTGCGGACAAGTGGAAAGACCTCAAGGACTTCCAGTATCACGGCTCGCTTTACAACCTACTTCCCGCCAAAAGGGAGGGCCTCAAGCCCGCTGGGGAGTGGAACAAGCAACGCGTCATCGTGTTCGACACGATGGTAAAGGTAGCGCTCAATGGCAAGGCGATCCTTGATGCGAACCTCGCTGAGCTTGCCGATAAGCACCCGGATCATGTGGGCCTGAAGTGCCGCTCTGGCCAGATCGCCTTCCTAGGCCATGGTGACAAGGTTACCTTCCGCAACATCAACATCTACGAAATCCCCCCCCTCGCCAACGAAAAGGGTGCCAAGGCGGCCGGCTACACGCAGATCTTTAACGGGGATAATCTCACCGGTTGGAAATACAAATCCACGGGGGAACATAATTGGTATGCCTCCAACGGCATCCTCAAGCACACGGGAAAAAAAGGTGAAACCAACGACCTCTGGACCGAGGAGAACTACGGGGATTTCACCATGTTGTTCGACTGGCGCTGGGCGGAGGTAGGCGAGAAAAAGGCGCAACCGGTCGTTCTGCCCGACGGCACGGAGAAACTCGGTCCCGATGGGAAAAAGGAGCTCGTCGAGATCGAAGAGCTCGACAGCGGCATTTTTCTGCGCGGCGATAGCAAGTGCCAGATCAACCTCTGGAACTGGAACTGCGGCTCCGGTGAAATCTACGGATACCGCACCGATCCGAAACAAAGCCCTGAGACGAAGGCGGCATGCACCCCGAAGCACAAGGCGGATTTCCCCGCCGGGCAATGGAACCGCACCATGATCACCGTCAAAGGCCAACAGGTCAGCGTTACCATGAACGGCCACAGCCTGATCGAAAACGCCATCCTAGACGGCATGCCCCCCGAAGGCCCGATCGGCCTCCAGCACCACGGTCAGGCCATCGACTTCGCCAACATCTGGGTGAAACGCGATTAGCCCGCGGAGCGGCGGAGAACATGTTTACCGAACGGGCGGGAAAACAAGATGCATCATACACCGCGCTGGACTTGGGGGAAGCGCGCGGCCATTTTCCGGAGTATGACGGATGAGGACTGGATGGCCTTGGCGCTGGTGGAGGCGCGGAAAGGCGTGGGGCGGACGGCGCCGAACCCGCCGGTAGGGGCGGTGGTGGTGAAGGATGGGGAATTTCTCGGCGCGGGCTGGCACCGGCGGGCGGGGCTGCCACATGCCGAGGTGGAAGCGATGGTGGCGGCGGAGTTGGCGCACGGGAAAGGCTGCCTCGCGGGGGCTACGGTTTATGTGACGCTGGAGCCTTGCTCGACGGCGGGCAAGACCCCGGCATGCACGGGCGGGCTGTGGCAGGCGGGCGTTTCAAGGGTGGTCTATGGCTGCGCGGATCCGAACCCGTCGCATGCGGGGGCGGCGGATAACATTTTAAAAAAGGCAGGGATCACGGTGCGGGCGCGGGTTTTGGAAAAGGAGTGCGGGGAGATCCTCCGCCCCTTCGCGAAGGTGCAGCGGACAGGTTTGCCGTGGGTGATCTGGAAATGCGCGATGTCGCTGGACGGACGCATCACAAGGCCGGAGGGCGAGGGGCAGTGGTTGAGCGGCGCGGAATCACGGGCGGAGGTGCAGCGGCTGCGGGCGGAGGTGGATGCGATCCTGACCAGCGGCGAGACAGTGCGCCGCGACAAACCGTCCGTGACAATCCGCGTGCCGGAGCTGCTCGAGGGGCGCGACCAGCCTTGGCGCGTCGTGCTGACGGACAGGCCGGAATCCATGCCGGACGAGGCACCGCTTTTCACCGATGAGTGGAAGAACAGGACGCTGATCCGCTGCGGCGGGCTGGAGGCAACGCTGCGCGAGCTGGCGAGGGAGCGCGGCGTGCTTTCCGTCATGCTGGAGGCGGGCGGGAAACTCTCCGCCGCGATGTTTGCCGCCGGGCTGGTGGACGAGGCGGTCATTTACCATGCGCCCATCCTATGCGGCGGCGGCACGCTCCCGGCGCTGGCAGG
>CAMBTF010000152.1 GCA_945870545.1 Akkermansia muciniphila | reverse complement strand
GCGGAAACCGCGTTGGGGGGCGCGATCACGACATGCCCTTCCATGGCAAACCCCTCGAAAATCCGCGGCTCCGGCAGCCAGATCCCCGCGGCGCGGCAGACCTCCGTCATTTCAGCGACCTTGGGATGGGAAAGCGCGGGGATGCCATTCTCCGCCAGCAGCGCCAGCGCCTCCTGCGCTTTTCCCAGCGAATATCCGAAAAGCACGGGCGTTTCCCCATCCGCCAACGCATCCTGCACGAAGCGCAGCACCGCGGCGTCCACTTCCATCGCACTGGGGAAAACGAGATGCGGGAGACCGAAGGTAGTCTCCATGATCAGGGTGTCTGCCTGGATGAAATTGACCGGTTCGGTGGTGCGTCCACGCCGCGCCTTGAAATCGCCGGTGTAAAGGAGGGTCGCACCGTCCTTTTTCCGGGTCACATGCAGCATCGCGGAACCGGCGATATGTCCCGCAGGCAGCATCCGCAGCCGGAAGCCGTCGCGGTCGATCATATGACCGAAGTCCACGCCCTCCAGCCGCGCCTCCGCCATGTTGAAACGCGCCCGCAGCAGTTTGGCGGTCAATGTCGAGCAAAGCGCCTTGCCATGCCTTGCGAAATGATCGGCATGCGCGTGGGAAACGAAGGCGGATTCCTTCGCATCCCAGGGATCCAGCCAGAAATCCACCTCTGGCAGATGAATCCCCCGGTTGAAAATAACTTCGATCACGCGCCCCAAGCTAACAGGCAAAGGTCATTCGGCAATTCCTTCCGGCGGTGGGCTTTATCTACCTGCCGCCCGCCGATGGAAACGACAGGGCGCATCACATGCCGGGTTCCTTTTTGAGATTCCTCAAGGAATCCGATTGCCACACTGCCCATTTAGGGTATAGTTCCGCGTGTGCCACGGAAAATCCGCGATCTTCTCAAAGACCTCCGGAAAGCGGGTTTCAAGCACGTGCCCGGAGGCAAGGGAAGTCATCGGAAATTCGCCCATCCCTCCGTGAAAATCCCCGCCATTATCCCCGGACAAGACGGCGATGACGCCAAACCTTATCTGGAACGCCACATCGCGGACAAAATCAACGAATCCCAACCATGAAAAAGCCATCTCCATCTGAACCAAACCGCCTTGCGCGACAATACTCTCTCAGTGTCCGTTGGAGCGATGAGGATCAGGCTTTTGTCGGCTCGGTTCCCGGACTTGTCGGCGATTGCTGCCATGGCGATACTCCGGAGGAGGTCGTCGCGCAGCTCAAGGACATCGCCGAGGATCTGGTGGCTTACCTAGTCGCTAAAGGCGAGACACCTCCCGCCCGTCATATCCACTCCGCGAATCCCGATCCGGCCGCGATCCGCAGCGCTATGGGCATCAGCCAAACGAAGTTCGCCAGCCTCATGGGCGTGAGCGTTCGCACCCTTCACAAGTGGGAGCAACACGTCAGCCGCCCGAGCGGAGCCGCCCGGACACTTCTCAAGGTCGCCGCCACCAATCCCAAAGCCGTTTGCGAGGTTATGGAGTGAAATGTAAGCCCGGTGCGCCCGAGGATCACCTGAAACGCTCCTTAGCGAAGTGGCAGGAAATCCGCGGACTGATCGAAGAGCCTCCGTAACCATAGACCGGTTGCCATCCGGCGGCGCATCCCCTACCCTACCGCCATGCCGGAGCTGATGAAATGGTTCGAGTCCGTGGAGACCGATGCGCCCTTCGACACCTGCAAGGTCTGTACCCATCCGCTGGAGTTTTCCGAGACGTGGGTCGTGAATAAGCACTACCACCGCGAAGAGTGCGTGATGGAATACGCCGTCTGCGAGGAATGCCGCGACGAGGTTTCCGGGAAATTCAGCGAGGAATCGAAAGCGGCGATCCGCGCGTTTCTGGAAAACGAGATCGACTGGGAGCAAAGGATGCTCGATTGGATGGCGCTGGAAAATCCAGAGAAGCGGCTCGACCGTTGCGTGGCCTGCCAGATCCCGAGTTTCCTACCCGACGGTTTCGCGATCTCCGCGCAATTTCGCCAAGACGGATCGTTCATAGAGGGGGCGCTTCCCTTGCTGATGTGTTCGGATTGCGTAGCGAAAATCACCGCTACTCTCTCACCAGAAAGCCGCGAGGTGTGGCGGGATTTTGTGGCGCGTCACTTCGATGGGCCTAGTGCTGGAGGCTTCGATCTCGGGATTTTTTGATGGATCCTTCAGCCCTTGATGTCATCGAACCACCCGCCCCGTGCGGTGACCCATTTGCCTTTTCTGATAATTTTCTTGAATCCGATCCCCTGCTTCGCGGCGGCCTCGAACACTTCCCATGCCTGCGTTGCCAAGATTCCGGAAACGACCAGATCGCAGCGCTTGCCCATCGATTTCGCGATGACCGGCCAGGCCTCGATCAGGATGGTGGAGAAAAGATTAGCCAAGACCACATCGTAGCCTTTCTTGCGCGGCTTCCATTTGAGCACATCCTGCTCGACCATCACCACATCCGGCGTGGCGTTGCGCTCCGTGTTGCGTTTCGCCACCGCGACGGCGAAGGGATCGAAATCGCAGCCCCAGACCTCGCTGGCACCGAGCTTGGCGGCCGCGATGGCGAGCAAGCCTGTCCCTGTCCCGAGATCGGCCACCGTCCATTGCGTTCCTTTCCGCTCGCGGGAAATATCCACCAGGAACCGCATGCAGGTCGAGGTAGTGGCGTGGTCTCCCGTGCCGAATGCCATCTCCGGCGGGATCACGATAATCTCGCGCTTGCCATGTTCCTTGCGGAGTGCGGCGAGCTTTTTCGCATCCGTCTCCGCTGTCACCAGGAAGGCATCGCGCACTTTCAGCGGCTTCGGCGGCTCCGGCGTCTTGTTCCAATCCGCGTCCCTCATTTTCCTGACCGATCCACCGAACTGGGAGAAAATCGCATCCGCCTCGGCCTTGCTGGCGCAGTAAACCTGGAGTCGCACCGACTTCCCACCCTTCACATACTCGATCACGAAATTCGGATTCCCCGCGAAACGTTCCTCCCACGCGTCCGCCCATTTCGCCCCTGAAAGTTTCGACCACAAATGCATAGGCCGGAAACATCGCCGCATCGCGCCCCTGATCGCAAGCCCTATCACCTCAACAGGAAGGACGACCACGTTTGCGAAATCGGCGGTCGTAAAGGCAAGGAATTCAACCGCAGATGGACGTTAATGGACGCAGATAGGAAAATAAAAAAAGCGTCATTCTACCGGCGATTTTGCACTCTTCTCTTCCATCTGCGTGAATCTGCGTCCATCTGCGGTTCAATAATTCTAAATTCTGGTGTCACACCCCACAAAAAAACCACCGGAAACCGGTGGTTGGAAAATGGAGCGGGCGATGAGATTCGAACTCACGACATCCACCTTGGCAAGGTGGCGCTCTACCACTGAGCTACGCCCGCGACGTTGTGCGCGTGCGGACTTGTTACCTTACCGCCGGAACCGATCAAGAGAATTTTGCCAAAATTTCGCGGAAAAAATTGCTCCACAGCCCGCTCTGTGGAACCTAACTATCCCCGCCCGCGCCATGTCCGACAAACTCGCCGAAATCATCGCCACGAAACACCTTGAGGTGCAGGCCCTGCTGCCTCGCGCCGCCATGCTCCGCGCCGCCGCCCTCCAGCGTGACGAATTCCGGGGCTTCCGCGCCGCCCTCGACTGCGGCCCCTCCCGTCTCGGCCTCATTGCCGAGGTGAAAAAGGCCTCGCCCTCCGTGGGGCTCATCGATCCGGATTTCGACCCCATCCGCCAGGCCGGGCGCTACATCGACGGCGGCGCTTCCTGCCTCTCCATCCTGACCGATGAGAAATATTTCCAGGGCTCGCTTTCCTACCTCACGAAAATCTCCGAGTTCGCCACCGTCCCCCTGCTGCGCAAGGATTTCACGATCCACGAAACGCAGATCCACGAGGCGGTGATCGCCGGAGCGGATGCCATCCTGTTGATCGTCGCCGCGCTCAACGACGACCTGCTACGCCGCCTTTACGACGAGGCGAAATCCTTCCAGCTCGATGTCCTCGTGGAAGTCCACGACCTCCCGGAAATGGAGCGGGCCATCGATCTCGGCGCGGATCTGATCGGCATCAACAACCGCAACCTCAAGACCTTCGTGGTCGATATGGCCACCACCGAGCGCCTCGCCGAGGAGGTGCCGGACGATGTGATCCTCGTTTCTGAAAGCGGCATCAAGACTCACGAGGACGCCCTCCGCGCCCTGCAAGCCGGAGCCAACGCCATCCTCGTCGGCGAGACCCTGATGCGCGCCGATGATCCGTCGAGGGCGGTCGAGGCCTTCATGGAACTTTCCATTTAGTGGGCTGCAGGGCTTTTGACTGCGTGCGATGATTCGCCGCTTTTGTTCACGCTCAGGCCTGATTACCGGTGCTTTAAGTGCTTTCCCGATCAAAGCTGTTTCTCGCATAAGCATACAAAAGCGTTGATGCTCACCGCACTCAAAAGGCTGCGCCGGGTGGGATAAATCGGATTGCCCCACCTTCATTTCCCCCTAGTTTCCACGAATGAAATACCTGCTGCCCGTCTATTTCTGCTTCTCGCTTCTCGTCCACGCCGAAATCCCCGCAGCGAAAATCACCGGCTCGGAGGACACTTGGAAGTTCGATGACGGGAAACAGATCATCGCATGCACCGGTCACCTCTGCCTCGAATCCGAAGGATCGCCCATCCAATTCCGCAACCTCAAGATCCGCGAGCTTCGCTGAACCTTCTCCCACTGATCACTGCCCACTGATCACTCGGCACTTCTTCCATGAACTCCCACCCCAAAGACCCCCTCCACGGCTACACCCTGGAAACTATCGTCACCCGCCTCGTCGAGGAATACGGCTGGGACGAACTTGCCGACCGCATCCGCATCCGCTGCTTTGCGACCGATCCTTCCGTGAAATCCACCCTCACCTTCCTGCGCAAGACGCCGTGGGCGCGGAACAAGGTGGAGGCGCTTTTCATCGAAACGCTGGAACGCCAGAGCCGTGAACTTTAGATTCAACCCTTCTCTACCATGAACCCACCATCCCTCGCCATCATCGGAGGCAGCGGCCTTTACGAAATCGATTCCCTCGAACTCGTCGAGCGCCATGACATGAAAACGCCCTTCGGAGATCCGTCCGACCGCATCATCGAAGGCCGGCTTTCCGGGCGCACCGTGTTTTTCCTACCCCGCCATGGGATCGGGCACCGGCTACTCGCCAGCGAAATCAACCACCGCGCGAACATCTGGGCGCTGCGTTCGCTGAATGTGCGCTGGGTGGTTTCCGTCACCGCCGTCGGCTCCCTGAAAGAGGAACTCGC
>CAMBTF010000151.1 GCA_945870545.1 Akkermansia muciniphila | reverse complement strand
TCAAGCACGCGCTGCGGTAGCATCCCGAGGTGGCCGCAGACGGGGATGCCGGCGGCGGTGATCGCGCGGACTTTCTCCGCCTGGCGGATCCCGCCTTCCAGCTTCACCGCATCCGCTCCGGCGGCGGCGAGCTTGCGCGCGGTTTCCACGGCTTGCTGCGGGGTGTCGTAGGTGTGGATCGGGAGATCGGCGATCACGAGGGCCTTCGGCTGCGCGCGCGCCACGGCCTCGAGGTGGTGGAGGATATGGGCGAGCGTGACGTGGGTGGTGTCCGGAAACCCGAGGACGACCATGCCCAGCGAGTCGCCGACGAGCAGGATATCCGTGCCCGCCTCATCGAGCAGCCTCGCGGTGGGGAAATCGTAGCAGGTGAGCGCGGCGATGGGGTGGCTGCCTTTGCATCCCGCGATGGCGGCGGCTTTTTCCTGGGGGCTCAAGGGATGGATTTTTCTTGGTGAAATGAAAAAGCCTCCGGGGAGCGGTGCTCTGATCGGAGGCTGTTTTTGCCATGAAATGCCTGCGTTTCTGGGAAAACGATGGCGACCCGTAAGGGAGTCGAACCCTTCTTGCCAGGATGAAAACCTGGAGTCCTAACCGATAGACGAACGGGTCGTTGGTCGCGGTGCGGGGGGCAAGAAAGCGGAGCACCGGAGGGCTTGCAAGGATTTTCTGCCAGTGCCGGAAAAATTTTCCAATGCCCGCAAAGCCCCCTCTTCTCTTGTGTCTTGTGTCTCCCAGTCTTCCGTCTCTACGAGAGTTTGGCTTGATATGTGGGGATCGCCGTGCATTGTCGCGCCCCCCGAACCATGGCATCCACCGTTTTCCAAGCACTCCCCGGCTTCCGGGACTTCACTCCCCGTGAATGCGCGGTGCGGAATTACCTGTTTGAGACTTGGCGTGGGGTCGCGCGGCGGTGTGGGTTTGTGGAGTATGAAACGCCCATCCTTGAGGACACCGCGCTTTATCTGAAAAAATCCGGTGGTGAGCTTTCCTCGCAGCTATTCCGTTTCGAGGATCAGGGCGGCCGGGATGTGACGTTGCGCCCGGAAGTGACCGCCTCGCTCGCCCGGATCGCGGCGGTGGAGCAGCGGCAGTATCCGAAGCCGCTCAAGTGGTTCGAGATCGGCCAGTGCTTCCGCTACGAGAAGCCGCAGAAAGGCCGCGGGCGCGAGTTTCATCAGTTCAATGTCGACATCCTAGGCGAGGCAGGCCCGGGCGCCGATGCGGAGCTGATCGCGCTGGCGATCGAGACGATGCTCGCCTTCGGTTTCGTGGCAGGTGATTTCGTGGTGCGCGTCTCAGACCGCAACGCATGGTTGAAATTCGCAGAAGGCAAGGGCGTCGATGACGCGCGGATGGCGGATTTCCTCGGCCTCGTGGACAAGCTGGAACGCGAGAAGCCGGAAGTTCTCACCGCAAAGCTCGCGGCCTTCGGGATGACCTTGGAGGAGGTGAAAGCCTTTGTCGCGAACCCCGCGAACGCCTCGGAAGCCTACGACGCGATCCGCGCGGATCTCACCGCCCGCGGCTTCGGCGCTTTCGTGGAACTGGATCTCTCCATCGTCCGCGGCCTCGCTTATTACACAGGCGTGGTCTTCGAGGTGTTCGATTCGAAAAAATCGATGCGCGCCATCGCGGGCGGGGGTCGATACGACACGCTGGTGAAAACGATTTCCGATGGTGCGGTGGACATGCCCGCCACGGGTTTCGCGATGGGCGATTACGTGATCCGCAACCTCATCGAGGAAACCACTCATGCCGCGATGCAGATGGAGGTTTGGCTCCAGCGCAACGCCGCGGGCTGCGAGGTTTATATGGTCGTGCCCGACGCCAGTCGCCGCGACGATGCGCTCAAGCTTGTCACCGACCTGCGCCGCGCCGGCGTTTCCGCAGATCTCCCGCTCTCCGAGGCGAAGGTCGCCAAGCAATTCCAAGCCGCCGAGAAATGCGGCGCGAGATTCGCGGTCGTCATCGGCCAGGAATTCCCACAGGTAAAAATCAAGATCCTCGCCAGCCGCTTGGAAGAGGAATGCGAAGCCGCCTCTCTTGTGGTGTGGATCAAACAACGCCTCACCGAACCCGACGGGCCTTTGTTGGCATAAAAGAATATCAACCGCAGATGAACGGGATGAACGCAGATGGAAGAGAAGAGATACATGTTCTTGAGACGGAGCGCGTGATCGGCTGTGCGTTTAGAGTTTTGAATACAGTGGGACATGGCTTCTATGAGAAAGTGTATGAGAACGCGCTTGTGGTTGAATTCCGACACCAAGAAATCCACTTTCTCCAGCAGCCTCGCTTCCCTGTCCATCATCGCGACATCACGGTCGGCGAATTCATTCCTGATCTCATCGTTTTCGGGAAAATAGTCGTCGATACGAAAACCATTCCCCGCATTACCGATCATGAAATCGGTCAGATGCTGAATTACCTGCGCGTCAGTGGTCTTCAGGTAGGTCTCATCCTTAATTTTAAATACTCCAAACTTGAGTTTCGTAGAGTCACTCTTTCCCCAAAATCCACTTCTTAATGATCCCCTCTTCCATCTGCGTTCATCCCGTCCATCTGCGGTTAAAAAATCTTTCTTTCACATGTCCATGAGAACACACCACTGCAACGAACTCAAAGAATCCCACATCGGCGAAACCGTCAGCCTGATCGGTTGGGTGA
Source organism: Akkermansia muciniphila (assembly GCA_945870545.1). Classification (GTDB taxonomy): domain Bacteria; phylum Verrucomicrobiota; class Verrucomicrobiia; order Verrucomicrobiales; family Akkermansiaceae; genus Luteolibacter; species Luteolibacter muciniphilus_A. The sequence goes on along the minus strand of CAMBTF010000151.1, from coordinate 2,623 downwards.
ATTCCGCGCGCGACCACGGCGGCGTCATTTTTATCGACCTGCGTGACCGCGAGGGCCTGACGCAATGCGTGTTCCGTCCGGAGGAGGATGCGGTGGTGGCCGAGCTTTCGCATACGCTGCGCGAGGAGGATGTGGTGCGCGTTACCGGAAAAGTCGCGAGGCGCCTTGACGGTGCGGAGAACGACAAGATGGCCACAGGCACGGTCGAGATCGTGGCGAGCAAGATGGAGATCGTGAACAAAGCGGACGTGCTGCCTTTCCAACTCGACAAGGAGCTTTCCAACGAGGATATCCGGATGAAATATCGTTACCTCGACTTGCGCCGCCCGCGCATGGCGAAAAACATCCGCCAGCGCAGCAAGATCACCTCGGCCGCGCGCCGTTTCCTCGATGAGTCCGGCTTCTTCGAGATCGAGACGCCCATCCTTTCGAACCCGACCCCCGAAGGCGCGCGCGATTTTCTCGTGCCCTCCCGCCTCAACCCCGGGAAATTTTACGCTCTGCCGCAGGCGCCGCAGCAATACAAGCAGCTGATGATGGTGGCTGGTCTGGAAAAATACTACCAGATCGCCCGCTGCTTCCGCGACGAGGACTTGCGCGCCGACCGACAGCCGGAGTTCACACAGATCGACATCGAGGCGAGCTTCATCGGCCAAGAGGACATCATCAAACTCGTGCAGGGTCTGCTCGGTGCGATGTTCAAAGCCGGCCTCGGTATCGACATCCCGGCGGAGTTCCCGCGCATGACCTACCGCGAGGCGATGGATATCTACGGATCCGACAAGCCGGACACGCGCTTCGATATGAAAATCACTGATCTCGCCGACGTGTTCGGCGCGACCGAGTTCAAGATTTTCCGTAGCATCCTCGACGGCGCGGGTGTCGTCCGTGCGATCAACGCGAAGGGCTTCGCGGGCATCACTACAGGCCAGATGAACCGGCTCAACGAGATCGCCGTTCAGGCGGGCTTGCCGGTGAAAAACCTCGCGTTCATCAAGCTCGAAGGCGGCGAATACAAGAGCCCGCTGTGGAAAATTTTCACCGAGGAGGAGAAGGCAAGCGTAACCTCGAAAATGAACCTTGAGGAGGGCGACATCGTGTTCTTCGCCGCCGGTTCCCGCGAAAGCGTTTCCACCATCCTCGGCCGCGTGCGCTCGGAATGCGCGGTGATGCAGGAGCTCAACAACGACCCGGACAAATTCAATTTCCTCTGGGTTGTCGATTTTCCGCTGCTCGCACACGATGAGGAGAGCGGTCATTGGGTTGCCGTCCATCATCCTTTCACCCGCCCGCATCCTGACGATATCGAGCTTCTGGAAAAGGGCGATTACGCCAACGTCCGCGCCGTCGCCTACGACGTGGTTCTCAACGGCTACGAGCTCGGCGGCGGATCGATCCGGATCCACGAAAAGGATCTCCAGGCGAAGATGTTCGGGGTACTCGGCGTCACGCCGGAGGAGCAGCAGATCAAGTTCGCACATATCCTAGATGCCTTCCGCTTCGGTGCACCTCCCCACGGTGGCCTTGCGCTCGGCCTCGACCGCATCGCGATGCTTGTCGCCGGCGAGGACAGCATCCGCGAGGTCATCGAGTTCCCGAAAAACAACAAGGGAGCCGACCTCATGGCGCAGAGCCCCTGCGAGATCGGCATGAAGGAACTGCGCGAGGTTTACGTGCAGAGCACCTACAAGAAGAAGCCGGTTGAGTAGTTTGTGCGCTGGGATGTTCCGAACATCCCCATCAGGCGTCGCACCGCGACGCGGAGAATCGGGTGGCGCGGAGTCCGTGGGTTGAAACCCACGGCTACCGTCATGAAGTCGCGCCGCGACGGGAAGAAACCCACTGCTACCGTCATAAAGTCGCGCCGCGACGGGAAGAAACCCACGGCTACCATCGTGCAGTCGCGCCGCGACCGATGAATCCCATCCGTTTCCAAACGGAAACAATTCCCTGTCGCAGAGCGACAATTGATGGTAGCCGTGGGTTTCAACCCACGGGATACGGAACCAAAATCAAACCGCGTCGCGTAGCGACGTTCCGAACGAAACGATGGCCAACACCTACACCAGCCTGCATTACCATCTCGTGTTCAGCACCAAGAACCGCGAACGCTGGATTAACCCGGAAATCGAGGAGCGCGTCTGGTCTTATCTGGCCGGGATCGCGAAACAGAACAAGATGACGCCCATCCAGATCGGTGGAGTGGAGGATCATGTCCACGTTCTTTTGGGAGCGTCTCCCACTTTGGCACCCAGCAAGATAGCGCAGATGGTCAAAGGAGGGTCATCCGCATGGATTCACGATACATTTCCGGACATGAAAGCCTTCGCTTGGCAGGATGGATTCGGAGGTTTCACCGTGAGCCGCTCGAATGTCGAGAGTGTGGCCGACTACATCCGGGGGCAACGCGAACATCACCGGAGCAGAACCTTTCAGGACGAATACCTCGCGTTGCTTCAAAAGCATGGTGTTAGTTATGATGAGAAATACCTGTGGGATTGAGCGGGGGCGTAGGTATGTTCATCAAGCGTCGCGCCGCGACGCGGGGAAGCGGGTGGCGCGGAGTCCGTGGGTTGAAACCCACGGCTACTGTCATGAAGTCGCTCCGCGACCGATGAATCCC
>CAMBTF010000150.1 GCA_945870545.1 Akkermansia muciniphila | reverse complement strand
CTGGGCCGGGGAAGGTCTTCTCTTTTACAACCGCATACCCTCCCCCGCCGAAGCCCGCGAAAACCTCCTCCACGTCACCGAAGATCAGATCCAGTCCATCGCGCAACAGATCTTCTCGGAGGAACCCGCCACGGCAGAAATTAGAGCGTAAACGTCAATCGTGAGCCACGCGCGGCAGCGCGTTGGCTCCACGATCTTGTTGGCATTCGATTTGGATGGTTCCTTCGAGGTAGGCCACTGTTTGCCCCGAGATGAAGACGCGCTCGCCTTCTACCCTGCAGCGCAGTGTGCCCCTCCGCTTCGAGAGTTGCCGGGCATTCATGAGGGACTTGTTGAGACGCGCTGCCCAATACGGCGCGAGCGTGCAATGCGCCGAACCGGTCACAGGATCTTCGTCGATTCCGAAGTTTGGCGCAAAAAAGCGGCTCACAAAGTCCGATGTCTTACCCGGTGCGGTTACGATGACGCCCCGCAGATCTAGGGCGGTTAAACGCCGAAAGTCCGGGGTCATTGCTATGATCTCTGCTTCGCTCTCGAAAATGGCCATATAGTCCATCGCACGATAACACGCACTCGGACGCGCACCCAAAGCCTCGACCATCCCGGCAGGAACCTCACAAGGAACTCCGACCTGAGCTGGAAAATCAAGGGTCAAGAAATCGTCCTCCCCAAAAACATGCAATGGACCGCTGCGTGATTGAAAAGTGAGCCGCGACCCAGTCAAGTCGCCCACTGCAAACAGAACGTGGGCGGCGGCCAAAGTGGCATGCCCGCAAAGGTCAACTTCCTTGGTGGGGGTAAACCAGCGAAGATCGTAATAGCCATCCCTCCGGACGTAGAACGCTGTTTCGGCTAGGTTATTCTCCGCAGCGATGGATTGGAGCACATCATCTGGCAACCACTCGTCGAGTGGGCAAACAGCGGCGGGATTGCCTTGAAAAGGAGCCTCGGCAAACGCATCGATCTGGAAGATGGGAAGCTTCATGTTATATGCCGAACAGCGGTATTAGTATCACCGCCCGGCGATATGGGGCGAGGATGTTTCGTTGGGAAGGCTCCCCTAAATGGGTGGGAGTGTCAATCGGTGTCTGGGATGGCGGGGATGTTGTCAGGGAAGCTTGACGGTTTGTGGCGCTTGACTGCCCTTTTCGCGAAAGGAGCTGGTGGTAATGCTCCGGCATATCACTCAATCAGGGTTTGTTGATCATTCCGGAGGATCGCAGGCGGGAGGGCAGGGAGGGGCGGATGTGATCCGCCCGGCAGGCGGGGGAGTTTGATGAGGCGTGATTTCCGCTCCCCGCCCCTTGCCTGATCCGCCGCAGTGGCGCAGGCTGCGGGGCGTGAACATGCCTGCAAACTCCTTCCATCCCTTTTCCGGCGAGCATTATGTGACGTTGGCCATTGGCTGCGCGGTGATTGCGGGGCTGATTCTTTTAGGGAGGAGATCAGCAGGAAGCGCGCGGATGGTGACAGCGCTGCTGGTGTTTCTGAACCTGACGGCCTACCCCTTCGCGCTCTATGCGTGGCGAGACCATCCCTACTCGATGGATAATGTGCTGCCGTTTCATCTTTGCGATCTGGCCGCGATCGTGGCGGGCTTCGCGCTTTTCACCCGGCGGCCGTTGCTGCTGACTCTGACGTATTTCTGGGGCATAGCGGCGACAACGCAGGCGCTGCTTACGCCGGCGATCGGCATCGGTCCGCCGCACCTGCCGTTCGTGCATTTCTTCGTGCAGCACTTCGCGATCGTGGCGGCCTCGCTGCACATCCCACTCGTCCTCGGTTGGCGGCCGGAGATGCCGTGGTGGAAATCCCCGCTGAAAGTGTTCGGGATTTCCGTGGTCTATCAGGGGATAGCGCTGCTGATCAATGTGATGCTGAAAACCAATTTCGCCTTCGCCTCGCGCCCGCCGGACAACCCCTCGCTGATCGACCATCTGGGGCGGTGGCCCGTTTACCTATTCGCCATGCAGGGCATCGCCCTTGCGCTTTACCTGCTGCTCGCCCTGCCATTCCGCCGCCGTTCGCCATCATAGACTTTTTTTGCCATGGCGTGAACGACGCCCGGAAGAGCCCCCGCGCGTGGCCTAAATGCCCGCCAACGCCTCTTCGAAAACCGTAAGCGTGTCATCGAGATCCGCCTCGGTATGGGCTAGGGAGAGGAAACCGGTTTCGTAAGGCGAGGGGGCGATGTACACGCCCCTTTCCAGACAGCCCCAGAAGAACTTTTTGAAGAGGGCGAGATCCTGTTTCATCACATCATCCACGTTGACGATCTCGCGGTCAGTGAAGAACAGGCAGAACATGGATCCGACGCGGTTGATGCGGTGAGGGATGCCTTTTTGCGTCATCAGGGAGCGGAGGCCGGTCTCGAAATGCAGGCCGAGCTGGTCGAGGCGGGCGAAGCCATCGGGTGTGCCGCTGGAAAGCTCGTGGAGCTGGGCGAGGCCGGCCGCCATCGCCAGCGGGTTGCCGGAAAGCGTGCCCGCCTGATAGACCGGGCCGATGGGTGCGACCATGTCCATCACGTCCGCGCGCCCGCCGAAGGCACCGACCGGCAGGCCGCCGCCAATCACTTTTCCGAAGCAGGAAAGATCCGGCGTGAGGTTTTCCAAGCCCTGCACGCCCGCCTTGCCAAGGCGGAAGCCGGTCATCACTTCATCGAAGATCAGCAGCGCGCCGTATTGCTTCGTGATCGAGGAAAGCAGGGCGAGGTATCCCGGCTTTGGGAAAACGAGGCCGGCGTTGGCGGGGTAGGATTCAACGATGATCGCGGCGATCTGATCTCCCATTTTCTCGAAGAGTTCGGTGAGCGCATCGGGATCATTGTAAGAAAGGACGATGGTCTTTTCCGCAAAGGCTTTGGGCACGCCCGCTGAATCCGGCTCTCCGTGCGTGAGCGCGCCGGAGCCCGCCGCTACAAGCAGCGAATCACTATGACCATGGTAGCAACCGTCGAATTTCACGATGTAATCCCGCTTCGTGAAACCGCGCGCCACGCGGATCGCGGACATCGTCGCCTCGGTGCCGGAGGAGGTCATGCGTACCTTTTCTACCGAGGGCACCCATTCACAGATCGTCCTCGCCATATCAACTTCGTAAGGATTCGGGATGCCGAAGGAAATGCCGTCCTTGGCTACTTGGTGGATCGTGTTGGTGATGGCTACGGGCGCGTGGCCAAGGATGTTCGGCCCCCAGGAGCCGATGTAGTCGATGTAGGTCTTGCCATCGATGTCGGTGATACGGCAGCCCTTCGCGCGGCGGACGAAGAACGGCTCGCCGTCCACGTTTTTAAAAGCGCGGACGGGTGAGTTCACTCCTCCCGGGATGTATTGCTTGGCGACGGCGAAAAGTTTGCTGGAGAGATTCGGCACGACGCGACTATCCGCACCGATGCGGCGTTGCTCAAGGGCGGAGACGGCGATTTTTCCGCTGTAAATGAAGCCAGACTTTTTGACGATAAGAATCCAATCTCAGGAGTTTGATGACATCGACCAGAGTCCAACTTGGCAACCCAAGGAAATCCAATTGGACGACGGACGCACTCTTGTTCTCAAATAGACCTGACATGCAGTCAGCCCGCCTACCGAAAAACCGTCGCCAAACGAAATCTTTGCAAAGCGGCTCGCAGAGCTACGCTTGTATCCGAAAAATATGATTTCTAAAGCCAGCAAAGGAGCCTGCCCCACGGCTGTTTCGTCGCGTTTTTCTTCTCTGCTCACGGCTCACTCGGCACTTTTCACTTCATACTCCGCCCTCCCCCCGCCTCCGATCCGGCCATCGGCTCTTTGAAAGGCCTTCACGCAAAAAGCAAATTTCTAGCATTGCACCATTTTTCCCAGCGTCCGCTCGATCTATCTCGGGCAAGGAAAAATCGCGGACAGCCAGAAAGCCAGCGTCCTACTGAAAACTTCCGCCGAATCATTTCCCGCCTTGAAAAAACGACTGCTGGCTCTCTACCCCTACAAAAAACTCCCGAATTCATCGCCCTCGATCCGGTCGCGGTATCCGGGGACTACGCCGACTGGGTGAGGGCCTCCTGTTAGTAAGGTCGATTCAGATGGTCTTAGAGCAGATGACTGATTTCTTCATTGGCGGTGCGCAAACGACTGGAAAGCGTGCGAATGACAAGGCGGCAAATCTGGCCGGCGAGGACAGGCTCTTCTGACTCGAGCCGCTCGAGTTTGGCCTGGGTCATTCTGCTTAGAACCGAGTCAACGTCGGTCCGGATGTCCGCGCTGCGGACTTCCTGGCTGAAAAATCCCATCTCTCCAACGATCGTGCCCGGGCCATAGGCGCGCAGGCGCTTCGTATAGTCGGTGCCGGCAATGGACAGGGAGATACTGACCCGCCCCCGGAGCACAATGTAAAATGCATCCGGCTCATCCCCCCTGCGGATGAAGGTCTCGCCCGCAGGGATGTTCACGCTTTCAAAATAGCTCTCCAATTCCTTGGGAAACGGAGAGGAAAGGCCTAGGGCCTCCGGCAAGGTGAGTTGGGCCGGCGTTTCGGCCAGCAGGATCTGCTCGGACCACTCGAGCCCGTAATCCAAATCCGGAAAAAGCCGCACGGCATGGCGGGAGAGGTCGAGTCCGCATCGCTCAAGCTTGGCCTGCAATGGCCGGGATAACCCGGTGAAGATGGTCTGGATGTCATGGCTCTCGCAGAGTCTGATGATTTTGCGAAAAACCACCGCGGATGAGGCGTCAACCCCGCTCACATCCCAGAAATCAATGAGCACCACCTTGGCTTCGCCGAAAACCTCGCGGATCTGGTCGAGGACTCCCGTGGACGTGCCGAAAAAAAGATAACCGTGCAGGACAAATCCCTGCAAATGCTGGCCTTCCTGCCTTAACCAGTCGGATTCTGAATGGAGGCGCTCGACATTGGAACGGCGATTGGATCCGTTGAAACGCACCTTGATGGAGGAACTTCGGCTGAACGTGATGACAAAACTGAGACTGGAGATGATGACGCCGAGCAAAACGCCCGGCACGATGCCCGCGAACGCCACGATCACCAACATCGCCACGATGACCAGATAGTCCACCAGTGGCGTTTCGTGCCTTTTGTCCCAGAGCCAGGTCAGAAGAAGGGAAATACCCAGGTAAAGAATCAGTCCGGTCAAAACCGGGCGCGGCAACAAACCCACGACGCCTGGAAAAAAGACCCCAATGCCAAGAATCAACACCGCGCAAAACCGGGCGGACCAGCGGGAATCCCCACCAGCCCGCCAGTTGAGCAGGCTGCGATTGAAGGAATTGACCGCGACCATGCCGCCAAACAATCCGGTCAGCACGTTGGCCGCCCCCAGG
>CAMBTF010000149.1 GCA_945870545.1 Akkermansia muciniphila | reverse complement strand
GAGGGCGCGCAGGACAAGGTGCTGCGCAAGGCTCATGCGGGAGTGCGGTGGCATCTCGAAGCCGCGCAGTTCCAGACGCCCGAGGCGTCCCGTCGCGCTGTCGGGGGAGTAAAGCTTGTCGATACAGAACTCGGCGCGGTGGGTGTTGCCGGTGGAGTCGATGAGCAGGTTGCGGAACGCGCGATCCACTTTCCACGGCAGGGAGTTTCCCTCCCCTTCAAGTGTCCGGAAAGCGACCTCCAGTTCGTGGATCGCGTCGTTGCGGGCTTCGTCGATGCGGGGTGCCTGTGAGGTCGGGCCGACGAAAAGGCCGGAGAAAAGATAGCTCAGCGAGGGGTGATGGTTCCAGAAAGTGACCATGCTGCGCAGTAGGTCGGGGCGGCGCAGGATGGGGCTGTCGGAAGGCGTCTCGCCGCCGATGATGATGTGGTTGCCGCCGCCGGTGCCGGTGTGGCGGCCATCGATCATAAATTTCTCCGTGACCAGGCGGCAGAGGCGCGCCTCTTCATAAAGCGTGGTGGTGTTGCGGACAAGCGCGTCCCAGCTCGCGGCGGGCTGGAGGTTCACCTCGATCACGCCTGGGTCGGGGGTGACTTTCACCACTTCGAGGCGCGGATCAAAGGAGGGCGAAGTTCCTTCCAAAATGATCGGCATCTCCAGCTCGGCGGCGGTCTTTTCGATGACGGCCACCATTTCCAGGAAATCCTCCGTGGTATCCACCGGCGGCAGGAAAAGATACAGCCTGCCGTCGCGCGGCTCCACGCAGAGCGCGGCGCGAGTGATCCAGCCTGCGCTTTCTCCGGCGGCAGGTTCCTTGGTTTCGTCACCTGAAGAAGTCGGCCGGAGGCGCGGCTCTCCATTGATTTGCATCACGGCAGTCCTTGTCGGGAGCGGGGGACAGGTGGCGGTAGGGTCTTGCGGGATGGCCCATGGATAATCCTCCTTTTTCACCCACGGCAGCGAATTGAGCGGCAGGCGGTATCCCATCGGCGAGTCGCCGGGGAGCAGGAAAAGCGTCTCATCGCGCAGAAACCACGATCCGCTCGTCCAGCGCGAAACCCCATCGACGACTTTCTTTTTCAGCGGTAGCACGTGCCCCACGACGGCATTCAGGCCGGTATCGAAAATGCGTGCGATCCGATCCCGCTCCAGCTTGCTCTTTAGGTTTGATTTGAGCGGATCGACATTCGAGGGCAGCCGCCGTTCGCGCCACATGTAATAGAACGCATCCTCGTAGCCGGGGATGAGGAATTTCGGATCGATGCCAAAGTTCTCCGCCAGTGACTTCGCGAAACGCTCTGCCTCGGGCGCGCCGAAACCGTAATCGGTCGACTCGTCGGCGATGAGTGAAACGTTGCTCCAGATCGGCTCGCCGTCCTTCCGCCAGTAGCAGGCAAGGCTCCAGCGCGGGAGCTCCTCGCCGGGATACCATTTGCCTTGGCCGTAGAAAAGCAGGCCACCGGGCGCGAACTTCTCGCGTAGCCGCTTGATGAGCTTGTCGGAAAGTTTGCGTTTCGTGGGTCCCTGCGCGGCGGTGTTCCACTCGTCGCCGTCGAGGTCGTCCATGGAAATGAAGGTCGGCTCGCCGCCCATGGTGAGGCGCACGTCCATGGATCGGAGTTCGGAATCGATCTCACGCCCGGACGCGAGGATTTTTTCCCAGGCATCCTCGGTGTAGGGGAGGGTGGTGCGCGGGGATTCGTGGATGCGGGCCACCTTCATTTCGTGCTCCATACGCGATTCGCAAGGCTCCGTGCCGCCGGTCACGGGCGCGGCGCTGCCCGGTCTTGGAGAGCAGGCCAGCGGTAAGTGGCCCTCGCCCGCGAGAAGGCCGGATGTCGGATCCAACCCGATCCATCCCGCGCCGGGCAGATAGACTTCCGTCCATGCGTGCAGATCGGTGAAATCCACTTCCGATCCGCTCGGGCCGTCGAGACTTTCCACATCCGGCCTGAGCTGGATCAGGTAACCGGAAACGAAGCGCGCCGCCAGACCCATGCCGCGCAGCACGTTCACCAGCAGCCACGCCGAGTCGCGGCAGGAACCCGAGGCTTTATCCAAGGTTTCCTCCGGTGTCTGCACGCCCGGCTCCATGCGGATCTTGTATTCAACCGCCTTGTGCGCGGCGGAGTTCAGCTCCACCAGCACGTCGATCGTGCGGCCTTTCTTTTTGGAGAACCACCGAGTGCAATGGTTGACCCGCGGCCCCACTCCCTCGATCTCGAGGTAAGGGGCGAGTTCGTGTTTCAGTTCTTTCTCGTATTGGAAAGGGTAGTTCTGCGCGCTATCCTCCAGAAAGAAATCGAAGGGATTGTGCACGGCCATCTCGACCACGAGGTTCACCTCCACATCTAGACGCGGCATTGGCTCGTTGAAGACGAGTCGGGCCAGGTAATTGCCCTGCGGATCCTGCTGCCAGTTGATGAAATGGTCGCCGGGCCCGATTTTCAGCGAATAGGCGAGCACCCGGGTCTTCGAGTGCGCAGCGGGCCTTAGCCTTACTACATGTGGCCCGTGCTCGACTGGCTTGTTGTATTCATAGCTGGTGCGGTGGTGCAGGGCGACGTGGATGGACATAAGTCAGGGTTTCAACGGAATTCCTGATGTCGATAAGCACCCAATATGCCACACGGTTGGTTGGGAGCCTATTTTGCCCCTTCGCGGGCGAGGTATTCCGCCTCTTCCTCGTGGGAGTGGATCTGGAGGTTTACCTGGACCCCTTCTTTATCCGCCGCCGCTTTCAGGACGCTGCGGATGGCAGAGGCCGTGAAGCCGTTGCGCCCGATCAGCATCGCCACGTCATCTTTCGCCAGCACCAGCTTGAAGCGGAGTTTTTTCGGCCCAAGTTCCGCGACCTTGAGTTGCGCCTTGGCCGGTTCATCGATGAGTTTCACCGCCACGAATTGCAGAAAATTCCTTAACCTATCCGTCACTGCTTGCATGGCGGTAGCTTTCCCCATCTCCCGGGAATCCGCAAGCTCCCATCGCCTCAGAAGCTATGAAGATTCAACCCGTGGGGGATGAAGGGTTCGAAATCGGCGGGGTTGGTGGTCGCCAGCTCGGCACCGGAAAGGATCGCGGTGGCGGCGATCATGGTGTCGAGGCGGGTGCGGCGCTTGGAACCGGTGAGGTGAAAAAGTTCACCGGCAAGCGAGGCGGCGGCTTCGTCAAAGGGGATGATGCCGCCGGAGAGAAGTTCCTTCATCGCTTCCCGCAATGGGTGAGTGTCGGGTGTGGAAAGCAGTTCCATCCATGCCACTGATGAACAGGCGAAAGTTTCGGGCTTGGCGAACACCTCACGTGACGTGATGTGGTGCGGGTCGGTGGGGTCTTCCGCACCGATCAGCAAGTTGGTGTCCAAGTGAATCATGCTTCGCGTTCTTCTTCGATGATCGCATCGCGTTCACGGGCTTCGCGGAGTATCCGGCGGAAGTCTTCGCCCCAGCCTGCGGGGCGCTGGGGGTTGTCCCGCAGCCAATCCAGAATTTCCAAAGGTTTCATGCCTTTGAAATCGGGCACGCCGGATGCGGCGGATGTCTTTTCCGCGGATTCCAGCGCGCGCCGCAGGGTCTCGGATTTCGAGACCCCCCAGCGTTTCGCAAGGCGTTCGAGTCGAGCCGCGGTGGCGGGATCGAAAGCGACGGTGGTGCGGATGGTCATGGTAGCCATAACGTCACTATGTTATGCGTATCACATGATCAGTCAAGGTGTGAAGCAAGCCTTGGCATGTGCTGGTACCGATGCGTAGAGTCCGGCGCTGTGAAAACCACCTCCCTCAAGCTCGAGTTCGACACCCCGCAGTTCCTGCAGGGGCTGTTTGCGAACGACCGGCGCAACCTTTCCTATATGGAGCAGGAGTTGGAACTGAAAACCGTGACGCGGGACGGGTGGATCAGTTTCACCGGGGCGGAGGATTCCACCCTGCTAGCGGCAAAAGTGTTCCATGATCTGGAAGCCACGCAGCGCAACGGCCTGCACATCTCGGCGCGGGATTTCCGGCTGGCGGTGGATGTCGCGCGTCAGTCCGGCGAGATCCCGCTGAACTCGCTTTCCACCGTCCGTCTCGTCGGCTCACGCAACCGCAAGACCGTTTCCCCGCGAACTCCGAACCAGTTCGGATATGTGAAAGCGATCCAGGAAAACGACGTGACCTTCGGCCTCGGTCCGGCCGGCACCGGCAAGACCTACCTCGCGATGGCCGTCGGCCTGCACATGCTGAAAAAGCGGGCGATTCACCGCATCATCCTCACCCGTCCCGCCGTGGAGGCCGGCGAGGCGCTGGGTTTCCTGCCGGGGGATCTGAAGGAAAAGGTCGCCCCTTACCTGCGCCCGCTTTACGACGCGATCCATGACATGCTCGATCCCGAGGAGGCGCAGCGCTACCTCGACGAGGAGATTATTGAGATCGCGCCGCTGGCTTTCATGCGTGGGCGGACCTTGTCGCGTTCGTTCGTGATCCTTGATGAGGCGCAGAACACCACCCGCGAACAGATGTTTATGGCGCTCACGCGGCTCGGCGAGGAATCGAAGCTTGTCGTAACTGGGGACTCCTCGCAGATCGATCTCAAGCCCGGCGTGCGCTCCGGCCTCCACGAGGCGGAGCATGCGTTGGGCGGCATCAAGGGCATCGCGTTCACTCGCTTCACGCCCGCCGACATCGTCCGCCATCCCATCGTCGAGCACATCGTGAACGCTTACGAAAAATACCGACAATAGCGCGCTTCAAGCGACCTGCCGGTCCACGTCCTCGCGGAGGTTTTCGATGATGTATTCCTGGCGGCTCGGGGTGTTTTTTCCCATGTAGAACGCGAGCAGTTCCTTCACTCCCTTGCCCTCCTCGTATTCCACGGGGTCGAGCCGCATGTCGGCGCCGATCATGAACTTGAACTCATCCGGCGAGATCTCGCCGAGTCCCTTGAAGCGGGTGATCTCGGCAGCCTTGCCGCATTTCTCGATCGCCTTTACGCGCTCCTCCTCGGTGTAGCAGTAGAAGGTTTCCTTCTTGTTGCGCACGCGGAACAGGGGTGTCTGCAAAATGAAGAGATGCCCGTCGCGGATCATTTCCGGGAAAAACTGGAGGAAAAACGTCAGCAACAGCAAACGGATGTGCATCCCGTCCACGTCGGCGTCAGTGGCGATGACGACCTTATTGTAGCGCAGCGATTCGATGCCATCCTCGATGTTCAGCGCCGCTTGCAGCAGGGCGAACTCCTCGTTTTCATAGACGATCTTGCGGGGCAGCGAGTAGGTGTTGAGCGGCTTGCCGCGCAGCGAAAACACCGCCTGCGTCTCCACATCGCGGCTCTTCGTGATCGACCCCGA
>CAMBTF010000148.1 GCA_945870545.1 Akkermansia muciniphila | reverse complement strand
TGGCTTACGACGCCCAGGGCACGATCCAGAGGGAATGGTATGGCGGTCAAACTTATGGGCCGACGGTCACTCCCGACCCGGAAGACCCTTCGCTCGTCTACATGTCCTATGGTTGGGGTGGCATCACCCGTTACAAGGTTGATTACGCGAAAAGAACCTGGAAGGTCGATGCCGTGTTTGACACCAAGGCGCCGATGTGGAAGCCCAACGGTAGTCAACACCACCTCTTTATCCGGCATCGGGCCGGCAAGGTGCTGATGTTGAACAGCACGTCGCCGTCGGTCTTCGAACTCGACGAAAAGAACGGCAAGCTCAAGCCGATGAGCGCTCTCAGCTTCCCGGCCGGCGGCGGGCCGAAGCCGACGGAATCGGTTCTGGAACAAATGAAGTCCAAAAAACAGCTCGTCTACTCCTGGGCCGATACGAACGGCAACGGCCAGCCGGAAGACGACGAGTTCAGTTTCCCGGGCGGGATTTTCAAGAGCGGCGGCATGTATGTCGACAACGACCTCAATTACTATCTGCCGCTGTCGGTCAACATTCGACATTATGCCAAACAGAACATCGGCTATGTCCGCCTGTCGCCACAAGGTTTCACGGAACAAGGCGCACCGATCTACGATAACACCAAGCAGGAGCGACTGGGCGCGCCGCCCATGGACGAGTACGCGTTCGGCAAGTTTGAGGATGTCGCCATCTGGAAGGATGAAGCCGACGGCAGCGTCTACTCCATCTACAATACGAACAACGAAAAGAAATTCGGACAAGGATTCTGGTCACCCCGCACCGGTGGCAACCGCGTGGCCCGATGGAATGCGGATGGCGAGCTTCTGTGGGTCGTGGGAAGACACAGCGCCACGGGCGGCGCCGCACCAGGCGAGGGCCGTTACTTCTGGCGCATCATGGGAACCACCCATAACTGTATCGTGGTCGGCGACATGGAAAACAAGCTGCAACACGTCTGGGATCGCGACGGGCTATGGGTTGGAAGACTGCTGGAATCCCCGATGCTCACGAAAGGCGTTCCACCGCAGGCCTTCGAAGTGTGCGGGGAGCAATTCGGTGGTTCGCTCTACACCGATCCCAAGACCGGTGAAATATTATTCTACGGGTCCGGCATCAATAATATCCCGGTCTTCCGGATCACGGGCTGGGATGGCTGGATCCGAAAAGAAGGAACCGTCAAAATCAAACCCTGAACTCCATCGCTAAAATCCAATAAACTCCTCGACCTAGAATCAAATCCCCACACCACTTTTTTTGCGATGGAATCGTAGGGCGATCAAGCCAGGGAGTAAGCCACCGCACTCGGCCTAACCCTCCAACCCGCCGCATAACAGATCAAGTTAGTCGGGAGGTTTCATCATCTGCGTCCATTCACGTCCATCGGCGGTTCCCTTTCTTTTTCTAGGTTGAAAAGCAAGAAGAGTCTGGCCATTTCCAGGCGACCCGCAGCGGTTACGACGCCAAGGTCCGATATTTCGTTCTTGGCGCACAATGCGTCCTGGCGGTTCAATCACCCATGCACATCCTCGCCCTGACTGGCGGCATTGCCACGGGCAAGTCCACCGCCGTCTGCCATTTCCGTGAGTTCCTGCCGGACATTGTGGTGTTCGATTGCGATCTCGCAGTGCGCCGCCTGTTAGAGACCGCTGCGGTCGCCAAGGAACTCGCGTCGCTTTTCGGCAACGGCATCCTTGATCCGGAGACGGGAGCCATCGTCCGAGCGCAACTGCGGGATGTCGTTTTCGCGGACACCGGGAAACGGGCGCTTTTGGAGGAGGTTTTGCATCCGCGGGTGCGGCAGGAATGTCTTGCCCTGCGCGACGAGGCTGCTAATAAGGGGGCGCGGTGCTTCCTGGCGGATGTCCCGCTTCTCTTCGAAAACGGCTTCGATTTCGGCCAGACCAAGGCGATTACCGTCTCCACCTCCCGCGCTACTCAGGTCGCCAGACTCAAGGCCCGCAGCGGTTGGGACGATGCCCTGATCGAGTCCGTCCTCGCCGCCCAGATGCCCCTTGGGGAAAAGGAGGCCCGTGCCGACATCGTCTTCTGGAACGACGGCCGCCCCGACACCCTCAGGGCGCAAATCCAGCGATACTGCGAAACTTTCCCACCCATCTCCATGTCAGACACCACCGAACATACCACCGAGTCTCCCGTTTCCGAAGCCGCCGAGGCCACCGAAGCCACAGCCACAGCCGTCGCCGAAGCGCCCGCCATGGCTGAAGCGCGAGCCCCCTACCCCGTGCCCGAGCACATCGATCTCAACGAGTTCCGCCTCAAGCCGCTTTCCGAGCTGCAGAAGATCGCCACTGAAATCCCCGCACGTATCCAAGGCGGACTGACCAAGGCGCAACTCGTTTATGAGATCATCTGCTTTTTCGTGTCCAATGGCTCGAACGTGACCTGCGAAGGCGTGCTGGAGTTCGGAAAGGAGCACTTCGCCATGATCCGCGATCCCGAGCGCTCGTTCCGCCCCTCTCAGGACGACATCCACATCGGCGGCCCGGTGCTCAACAACGCGAAGATCCGCAACGGCCAGCTCATCAAGGTGAAAGTCCGCCCGCCCGTGCAGCGCGACAAATACCTCACCACCGCCGAGATTCTCGAGATCGAGGGCAAACCCGCCGCCGAGTGGGAGGAGCCGAAGGATTTCGACAAGCTCACTCCGATGTTCCCCGACAGCCGGATCCACCTCGAGGGCGAGGGCACGGAATTCCTCGGCGTCCGTGTGATCGACCTCATCGCGCCGCTCGGGAAAGGCCAGCGAGGCCTCATCGTCGCCCCGCCGCGTGGCGGAAAAACCATTTTGCTCAAGCAGATCGCAAAGTCGATCAAGGCGAATAACCCCGGCGTGGAGCTGGTCGTCCTTTTGCTCGATGAGCGCCCCGAGGAGGTTACCGATTTTGAGGAAACGGTGAACTGCCGCGTGTACGCTTCCACCTTCGATGAAACGCCGAAGCGGCACGCCCAGGTCGCTGATCTCGTGATCGCCCGGGCCCAGCGCATGGTGGAACTCAACAAGCACGTGATCCTTTTGCTCGACTCCCTCACCCGCCTCGCCCGCGGTCACAACTCCGCCATGCAAGGCGGCCCCATCGGCTCCGGCGGTGTTTCCCCCGCGGCTCTCCAGAAGTCGCGGAAATTTTTCGGCACCGCCCGCAACATCGAGGATGGCGGCTCGCTCACCATCCTTGCCACCGCGCTTGTGGAAACGGAATCCCGCCTCGACGACGTGGTCTTCGAGGAGTTCAAGGGCACCGGCAACATGGAAGTGCGCCTCGACCGTGAGCTCGCCGAGCGCCGCGTCTATCCCGCGATCCACATCCCTCAATCGGGCACTCGCAACGACGATCGCCTCTACCATCCCGACGAGTTCAAGAAGGTCGTTGATGTCCGCAAACAGCTCGCCGGCCTGCCCATTGGCGACGCCCTCGTCACCCTTCTTGATAACCTCAAGAAAACCAAAACCAACGCGGAATTCCTACTGCGCGGGCTGCGGTGAAAACCCGCGCTTTCGTTTCCCTAATCAGGCAGATAGCCCCCTCGGTACGCGCCCAAAACATTCAACGCTTTTCCAAATACCCGTTCCAAAGCCGCCAAGCTTAAATGAACTCGTTGACCAGGTTCTCCAGCATTTCCTGACGACCCGAATCGAGGGTCGGCTCGCCGTTGGAAAGGGCATAGGCGCTGACCTCGTCGAGGCTGATGGATTTCGAGGCGATCTTCGCGCCGATACCAGTTGTCCAGCTCTTGTAGCGGTTCGTGACGAACTCCTGCAGGCGCCCGTCCTCGCGGATCGCGGCGGCGATTTTCAGGCCGCGTGCGAAGGCATCCATCCCGCCGATGTGGGCGTGGAAAAGGTCGGAAGGCTCGTGGGATTCGCGGCGGCGCTTCGCGTCGAAGTTGAGGCCGCCGGTGGTGAAACCGCCCATTTCCAGCACCTTGAGCATGATCTCGGTGGTGAGGTAGATGTCGGTCGGGAACTGGTCGGTGTCCCAGCCGATGAGCTCGTCACCCTGGTTCGCGTCCACGGAGCCGAGCGCGCCGGCATCGATGGCGACGGTCATTTCGTGGAGCATCGTGTGGCCGGCGAGGGTCGCGTGGTTCGTTTCCAGGTTCAGCTTGAAATGATCCATCAGGCCGTATTGGCGGAGGAAATTCAGGCACGCGGCGGAGTCAGAATCGTATTGGTGTGTCGAGGGTTCGCGCGGCTTCGGCTCGATGTAGAACTGCCCCTTGAAGCCGATCTTTTTCGCGTAGTCCACGGCGAGGTGGAGCAGGTTGGCGAGGTTGTCTAGCTCGCGCTTCATGTCGGTGTTGAGCAGTGTCGAGTAGCCCTCGCGTCCGCCCCAGAAGGTGTAGCCTTCGCCGCCGAGTTTCAGCGTGCCGTCCATCGCGGCTTTCACCTGGGCCGCGCCGTAGGCGAAAACATCCGCGTTCGGCGAGGTGCCTGCGCCCTGCGAGTAGCGGGGATGGGAGAACAGGCAGGCGGTGCCCCACAGCAGCTTTTTCCCGGTGGCTTTCTGGAGACCTAGGAGGTGATCGGTGACTTTTTCGAGAGCCGCATTCGACTTCGCGAGATCGCCAAGCTCTGGGGCGATGTCACGGTCGTGCCAGCAGTAGTAATCGATGCCGGTCTTGTCGAGGAACTCGAAGAACACATCCGCGCGCTTGAGAGCGTTATCCACGGAGTTCGAATGATCGTCCCACGGCATCAGTGCGGTCGGGCCACCGAAGGGATCGGACAGACCGTTGCGCATTACGTGCCAGTAGGCGGCGGCGAAGCGGCAATGCTCCTTCATCGTTTTCCCGGCGACGATCTCATCGGGATTGTATTGCTTGAAAGCGAAAGGGTTACGGGACTTGGGGCCTTCGAACTGAATGCGTGGGATATCGGGGAAAAACGACATGGATTGGGTTTATGAGGTCGGAAAGTCGGCGGCAAGGGCGAAAAGAGGGAAAATCGGAAGCCGTGGTTGCCTCGACCCCGCCGCGCCTTTACGAATAGGTCGTGACCCGACCTGTCGATTCCCTCATCGATTTCCTGCAAGCTGAACAGGCGCGCGGACGCAGCCACGTTTTTCTCGACGACAGCGCGCGCGAAGGACTCCGCGAGCTTTACATTCGGATGCGGATGCCGGTGGCCGTGCCTACCGCTGAGGCGCCTGCTGCCGCTCCGCTGGTAAAACAGGACGCCGTCGTTTCCGGCAGCGGAAAATCGGAGCAGCTCGCGGGCCTGCGGAAACAGGCGGAGAGCTGGGCGCCCGCCCGCGCTCTCGGCACCTTGCGGGAAAAGATGGTTTTCGCCACCGGCAACCC
>CAMBTF010000147.1 GCA_945870545.1 Akkermansia muciniphila | reverse complement strand
CAGAGCGCATATTTCCCGTCTGGTGTCTTGCGGTAGCCCATCGGCTTGTCGCTCATTATATCGAGCGGCAAGGGTTTGCCATCCGTGAGCTTCAGCGGGTCGAGTGAATCGGGATAGGAACCGTTTTCAATCCGGTGTCTTTCCAGCGCACAGGCGATGACGGCTTGATTCGCGAGGGACTGGGTGTAGATCGAGTTCCGGATCACGGAAGTATAACTGCCGATGAGATTTGAAGCCATGAAGTAGTGGGGATGTGACCAGAACCTGTTTTCCATTTCCATCTGCCAATTTTCATACTCAACCGATGCTTTAAGCGCTTCCTTCCACCCGTGATCCCTCAGCGGCTTGATGAAGTGTTTAAATTCGCTTTCGGCGACCACGGAGGCGGTTGCATCATAAAACCCCCGCGGAAGAAAGCGCATCGCAATGGACAATTCTGCGGAATTACCAATGAACTCCCATGAGTTAGGATTTCGCTCTATGTATTGCACCGAGTTCACATTGACCACCATATCCATGCGAAACGCATGGAGGGCGGCGCGATGGAAATCGAGTGCCGTTAGAGCGGACTCCAGTCTGGCGAAATCCTGAGCCGTCCCCGATTGGGAATCGCACAACTCCCAGGTGCTGCTGGCAATCATTTGAGTATTCAGCGCTCCAACGAGCAGCCCGACGAGGAATGACTCGTTCATGGTCGCATGAGCGATGCGTGTCATGACCAAGACCTCCTCATGTGCCTGGTTCGGCTCGCCCGCACGCGCGGCCGCTGTGGAGCGAAGAGCGAGAGCTTCGCCTAGTTTTCTGCTTATTAACAGGTGTGGACACTCGATACCAATTAGCCACTCAGGAAGCTCGCGGGTCTTCCACTCCGGCGTCCACCTGGCATGCGGACGCTTGAGGCCGGCGGTGAGTTCTTGCACGATAGGGTCATATTTCGACAACCCGGCGAGAAGATCCCGCGCGGCGTTTCCAGAATCCGCAGGCATAGGCAGCGTGCCATCCTCGCGCAAAAAGTCGGCCCAGGCTTTCAGATCGACGGCTTTTCCAAGTGCCACATTCGGGAATAAGGAGCGTTGTTTGCCGCCTTGGTCGTAAGGAAGCTTGATTGCTCCTAGCCTCTCTCGTCTCGCGGCAGGCCCACCCTTGGTGGTATCGTTGTCCACCACGAGACTCAGGTCTTTCAGCAGGGGAATCGCACAGAAATTCTCCGCATCCGGAACCGGATCAGCGGCCAACGTGAGGAAATCGAGTGTTTCGCCCTCCGCTTCCAACATCTGGGCGGTCTCGGTCCATTGTCGCCCCCAACTCCAGTTAAGCCAGGCGCAAAGCAACAGATACAAGGTGACGAGCGAGATCGCCGACCAGGCAAAGCGGCGAGTCCAGCGGTTTTGCCAGCAACGTTTGAGTATGTTCATCATGGGAGTTCGAGGTTGAGGTATTGGTATTGTCGTTGATTGAAAGTCATGAGCGCAGACAGGTCTTCACGCGACGGCGTGGCCATGGATGGCGATGGGTTTTCCGAACGGTTCGCCCAGTCATCTGATGCGCCGTCGCGCGGCGTGAAAAAATTCATGGCGATGATCGCCGTCCATGCAGCCGCCCAGCCGCCCATCAGCCAGCGCGGTGGAAGGTTGCGCTTGAATGGAATCACGGACGCTTCCCGAAGCGCACGGGAAAGGATTTCCGCCTTCCATGCGGGAGTCGGATCCGGACGATGCAACGCGCGGGTGAGTGCGCACAGTTGGCTTTCAATATCGTTTTCGTTCATTGCAGTTCCTCGTAGATAGGACGCAGCAGCGTCCTGAGTTTGTCTAATCCGTAGCGGTAGCGGCTCGCCGCCGTATTGAGCGGAATTTTCTGTGCTTCTGCGATTTCCTCGAAGGTGAGACCATCCCACAGCTTGAGCTGCACGATCGTGCGCTGTTCGGCCGGCAGTGATTTCATGGCCTGCGCGAAGCAACGTGCCAGAGCCAGCGCGTCGGGATCGGGTAATGTTTGTAATCCATCCTCCACTTCTCTCAGCAGACGCTCCTCGCTGTCCCAGCGCGTCTTGCGCCGCCGCATCCAGTCGATCGCGAGGTTGTGCGCCAGCCGGTAGAGAAAGGCTTTTTCGCTCCTCATCTCCTGTGGCGTTCCGCGGGCGAGCTTGATGAAAAGCTCCTGCAGAAGATCCCGCGCATCGGCCTCGTTCTTCGTGAACGTGACCAGATAATGGAACAAACCCGACGCATGGGCATCGTAGATTCTTTCCAGTTCGGGTTTGTTCATGGAGAAAGGATGAAAGTAACGGGTTCGCTGGGAAAGACGCGCCGCAACCGGAAACCTGTCTGATTTTTTCCGACATATGAAACTTTTCTATGATTTTGGAAAAGCCTGGCTTTTTTATTCGCTGAATTCTGTTGGATGGGGAAACTGGGATGCAGCAGGCATTCCCTCCTTCGTGACCTCTGCCCACTTCATCTTCTTCCGCCGGTGGCTAATTCTTTCTCTTTGGTTTCTTGCGTCCTCCGCGAGCGTTATCGCCTGATCACGTGCTTGAATCCCATTGAAACTTCCGCCGCGGCGTGCCAGTTTCGCGCGTGATTCCGCCTACCGCAGCCCTTCCCGCCAAGCCTACCAAGCCCAAGCCCCGCCCATCTTGGACTCCAGAGAAATCCTCGGAGCTCTACGGCGTGGACACATGGGGGCATGGATTTTTCGGCGTGAACGATGACGGACACGTGACCGTGAAGCTCGCTGACAAGCACGGCGACGCCCACGTTTCCCTCCACGATGTGATCGATGGCCTGCGCGATCGCGGCACGCACCTGCCCGTGCTGCTGCGTTTCCGCGACCTGCTGCACTCCCGCATCACCGAGATCAACGAGGCTTTCAGCGAGGCGATCAAGGTTACGAAATACACCGGCCAATACCGCGGCGTGTATCCGATCAAGGTGAACCAGCAGCGCCAGGTGATCGAGGAGATCGCCGAGTTCGGGAAAAAATACCACTACGGCCTTGAGGCCGGATCGAAGCCCGAGCTGATCGCCGCGCTCGCGCACATGCACGACACCGAGGCCTACATCATCTGCAACGGCTACAAAGACGAGGAGTTCATCGACCTCGCCCTCCACTCCCAGAAAATGGGGCTCAAGGTAATGCTGGTTTTGGAAATGCCCAGCGAGCTCGACCTCATCCTGGAGCGCTCCCGCCTGATCGGCGTGCTGCCCAACCTTGGCATCCGCATCCGGCTTTCCACGAAAGGCTCCGGCCACTGGCAGGAATCCGCGGGCGACAAATCCGTGTTCGGCCTCAACGCCGCGCAGGTGATTGACGTGGTCGATTCCCTGAAGGCCAGCGGCCACCTGCCTTGCCTGAAAATGCTCCACTACCACCAAGGCAGCCAGATCCCCAACATCGCCGCGATCCGTGAGGGCGCGACGGAGGCCGTCCGCATGTATTGCGATCTCGTCAAGGAAGGCGCGCCGATGGGCGTGCTCGACATCGGCGGCGGCATGGCCGTGGACTACGACGGCTCCCACACGAACTTCGCCTCCTCCTGCAACTACTCCATCCAGGAATACTGCACCGACATCGTCGAGGTCATCGCCCAGCAGTGCGACAAGGTCGGCGTAAAACACCCGAACCTCATCTCCGAGTCCGGCCGCGCGGTGGTTTCCTACTACTCCGTCCTCGTTTTCAACATCCTCGACGTGACCTCCGCGCAGACCACCGACAAGGAGCCGGTGATGCCGGAAAAAGCCCCGCAGAACCTCACCAACCTGTTCCACGTCAACAAGACCCTAAGCCGCAAGAACCTCCAGGAATCCCTCAACGACGCCGTCTATTACCGCGACCAGGTGCGCGCCATGTTCATCTACGGTGCCGCCACCCTCCGCGAGCGCGGCCTCGCCGAGGCATGGTATTGGCACATCCTCACCCGCATCTCGAACATGATCTCCGACATGGACGACGTGCCCGAGGATCTCGTCGAACTCTCCCTCGGCCTCGCCGATTTCTACTACGGGAATTTCTCCCTGTTCCAATCCCTCCCCGACTCCTGGGCCATCGACCAGCTTTTCCCTGTCATGCCCATCCACCGCCTCGGCGAACGTCCCAAGCACCGCGCCGTCATCGCCGACATCACCTGCGACTGCGATGGTAAGATCGACCGCTTCATCGATAAGGAAGATGTTGCGAAAGTCCTCCATCTCCACGATTTCAAGCCGGACGAACCCTATTACCTCGGCGTCTTCCTCGTCGGCGCCTACCAGGAAACCCTCGGCGACCTCCACAACCTCCTCGGCGACACCAACGTCGTCGGCGTCCACCTTGAGAAAGGCAAGCCCGTCTATACCCACGAGGTCGAAGGCGACACCGTGGCCGACGTGCTCACCTACGTGGAGTTCGACCCCAAGGAACTCGTCTCGAAATTCCGCAACTTCGCCGAAAAAGCCGTCAACGATGGCCGCATCTCGCCCAAGGAGCGCAAGGAAATCATGGATCTCTACCGCGACGGCCTCGGCGGATACACGTATTTCGAAAGCTGAGTTATTGATGCCCAGGCGAAATCAGCCTTATGGGTGTTGAACAGTGGATTCCTACACTAGGGAGAAAACCTGCCCCATTGAGAAAGAGAACCACCGATGAACGCGGATGAACGCGGATAAGCTGGTGTAGCAGATTCGTTTTTGGGCATTTCGAGGGGTTAAGGAAAGCGCTGTGGCACAGATGAGAGGCTCATTACTCTCTCTTCATCCGCGTTTATCCGCGTTCATCCGTGGTTCGAATTCTTCTCGTCCCTAGTGTAGGAACCCGACATGGGACTTCGGAGCGCGGCGATTTTGGAGGTTGCGCGGCGGGTGGTGGAAGATAGTTTCAGCGGCATCATGATCGTCTCACCGAAAATCCGCGGATTTATTTGCACCACAGCCCATCCGGAAGGATGCGCGAAGCACGTCGCCGAGCAAATCGCGGTGGTGAACGGGCGCGGCCCGATCCACGGCGGGCCGAAGAAGGTTCTCGTGATCGGCTCATCGACCGGCTACGGCCTGTCCTCACGGATCGCGGCCGCATTCGGCTGCAACGCGGCCACGGTGGGCGTGTTTTTCGAAAGACCGGGCACGGAGGACAAGACGGCGACGGCCGGCTGGTACAACACGGTCGCCTTCGAGCGCGAGGCGAAGGCCGCAGGGCTTTACGCGCGGTCCTTCAACGGCGATGCCTTTTCCGACGAGGTGAAGGCCGAGGTGATCGCGGCCATAAAGGAAGACCTCGGCCAAGTGGATCTGGTGATCTACAGCCTCGCCTCCCCGCGCCGCACGGATCCGAAAACCGGCGAGGTTT
>CAMBTF010000146.1 GCA_945870545.1 Akkermansia muciniphila | reverse complement strand
CAGATGTCAGAGTGGTCGAATGAGCACGCTTGGAAAGCGTGTGTGGCAGCAATGTCACCGAGGGTTCGAATCCCTCTCTGTCCGCCATGACCCCAGCCCGGTATTCCCGGGTTGGGGTCATGGCGTTTAAGGGAGGGATGAGAACCCCTGCGCAGCATCTTCAGGGTTCGAACGCAGGAGCGAGCATCGCGAGTAAAAATTCCTTCCGCGCAGCGCTAGATAGCATAGCTGAAAGCAATCCCTCTCTGTCCGCCATCAAATATTAGGGATCTCATAGTTTTGATGGAGGTGGGTTCGGTAGAGCATTCTATCCCCTTGGGATTACAGCCCCTCCCTCCAGTGATTTCGCCGGAAGAAATAAGCGCAGGCTACCGGCGGAAACCGGTTTGAAACCGAAGCGGGCGTAATACAAGGCAGCTTGATCGTGAGCAGCATCGACGACCAAGCCGATCCCTCCGGTGCGGGTGATGGTCTCGTGTGCCAGTTGGCTTGCGGTGGCGACCAGTATCGCCCCGATTCCTTTGCCCTGATACTCCGTAGCAACCGCGAGGCGCCCGAGCAGGACGGCGGGGATCGCCTGGCTTGGCAAACCCTTCGGAGCACCGGACCAGGGTTTTGCATCAACGACAATGCCCGACAGAGTGAAGTAACCGAGCACTGGCTTTGGATCGCAAGCGTCGGCCTCCACAATCACCCTCGTGATGCTCACGCCCTTTTCCAAATGCCCACGGGCGATTTCACGGAAATAGCGGTCCACTGATTCGAGACCGCTGGAGAAGCCCACTCGGTTGTGTGCTGCGGAAAGAAGCTCAATCGCGTATAACGACATGGTGCGATGCGAGTTTGGCAGCCTTCAACATCTTCTTGTTAGCTTTGGGCGGGCGGGCGATCATGGCGACAACCGCTGCCGCCTGCTCGCGGGTGAGTCGCCAGCGAGCCTCGTCCTCGATGACCTGTTCGGCACGCGCTGCCACCGCTTCCTGAATGAACGAGGCAACCGCGAGACCACGCAGCGCCGCCGCATATTCGATCCTCTCGGCCAGAGATTCCGGAAACCGGGCGTTGATTCGTTTTTTGGCTGGGCCAACCGGGCGGCCTCGCTTGAGGGCGGCATCTACGACTTTCGCTTTCACGATGTCCACATTGCTCGAAAGCTGATTTCCGGCAAGTTTTTTCGGTGCCAGATATACACCGTTTGATTATAGCTGGGATTTCACCTAAGTCCCCAATATCAAATGAACCAATCCCCCATTTCCCTTTTCATATAATTTCTGAGAAGTGGGATCATGCACCGGAAACCCGACTACTCATGCCTCGACATGACGGCGGGTTGGCGCAGACTGGTCGGCATGGAATCGCATGAATGGAACGAACGCACGGAAGAAGGGAAACGGTTTTTCCGGGCAAATTTTCACGGCAACACCTGGCGGATCATGACGACCCTGAAGACGGATCCCGATTGGGAGATCCTTGAGCAGCCTTCCGAGGAAGTCTGGAGGGAGCTGCGTGATGTGGTTTGGAAAAAGTACCAGCGCAAGCGTTGCCCGTGGGAACGCGTAGCCTCCATCGACAAGATCCTGGGCGACGAGGTTCCGGAATGAGAGTCAGTGGGAAAGTGGATTCTCGCCCGACGCATCACCGAGGTGGGATAGTTCCTGCGGGAGGAACTTCTTGAAGCGGGTCTTGTCGATGGCCTTCATGTAGGCCTCTGCGGGTGAGATCATTCCTTCGCGGAGCTTCGACCAGATCGACTCGTCCATGAACTGCATCCCCTCGTTCTTGCCGCCGGTGATCACGTCGTAAAGCTTTTGCGTCGCGCCCTCTCGGATGATGGCAGCGACGGCGGGGGTGCCGAACATGATCTCATGGACGGCGACGCGGCCGGGCTTGTCCACGCGCTTGCAAAGGAGCTGGGCGACGACACCGCGCAGGGAGGCGGCGAGCATCGTGCGTACCTGGGATTGCTGGTTGGCGGGAAATACATCGATGATCCGGTCCACCGTCTTGCGGGCGTTGTTGGTGTGTAGGGTTCCGAAAACGAGCAGCCCCGTTTCTGCGGCGGTGAGGGCGAGCGAGATCGTCTCTAGGTCACGCATCTCCCCGACGAGGACGATATCGGCATCCTGGCGCATGGCAGCGCGCAGGCCATCGGCGAAGGAGGGTGTCTGGACGTGCACCTCGCGCTGGGTGAGGATGGAGTTCTTATTGCGGTGCACGAATTCGATCGGTTCCTCGATCGTGATGATGTGGCGGGAAAAATTCGTGTTGATGTAATCGAGCAGCGCCGCAAGCGTGGTGGATTTCCCGGAACCCGTAGGCCCGGTGACGAGGACCAGGCCGGAGCGCATGTGACCGAATTGCTTGACCATCTCCGGCACGCCAAGCGCTTCCAGAGGCATGATTTCCGTGGGGATAAGTCGGAAAACCGCAGCAAGGCCGTTCTGCTGCTGGAGGTAGTTGCAGCGGAAACGGGAATCCAGATCCATCTCGTAGGCGAAGTCGAGATCCCCGCCTACTAGGTATTTCTGGAAAGCCTTGGGATCGCAGATTTCCGCGAGCAGTTCTTTGAAGGATTCGCCTTCAAGGATCGGTTCGTCCGGGATCGCTTTCACCGAGCCGTGGACACGGATCTTGGGAGGCTGACCCTCGGAAAGGTGTAAATCCGATCCCTTGCTGGTGATCAGTATTTTGAAGTAGGCGTCGATTCTGGCCATATGCGAAGGAGTTTTTTGGGGAAATGGGTCTTGTTTAGGACTTCAGGAAAATGCGCATCTGCACGATATCTTCGCAGCGATACAGCAGATCCTCGGCGGTGATCAGACCCTTCATGTAAAGTTTCCGTAGGGATTCGTCCATGGTGACCATTCCGACGTGTTTACCGGTCTGCATGACGCCGGGGAGCATGTAGGTCTTGCCCTCGCGGATACAGTTCGAAACGGCGGGGGTGTTGACGAGCAGCTCGGTGGCGAGAACCCGGCCTTGACCGGTCGCGAGCGGGATGAGCTGCTGGGAAAGGATGCCGCGCAGGGATTCGGAAACCATGATGCGGATCTGGTCGCGCTGGTCGGTGGGGAACACGTCGAGCACGCGGTCGAGTGTTCGCGGGGCGTTTCCGGTATGCAGGGTGCCGAGCACAAGGTGCCCGGTTTCCGCGGCGGTGAGGGCGAGCTGGATGGTCTCCAGGTCGCGCATTTCCCCGACCATGATCACATCGGGGTCTTCCCGCAGCGCGCCGCGCAGCGCCCTGGCGAAGGATTCCGTGTGTTTGTGCACCTCGCGCTGGTTCACGTGGCAGCCCTTTGATTCGAAAACGTATTCGATGGGATCCTCAAGGGTTAGGATGTGGTCGTCGCGGTCCTGGTTGATGAAATCGACGATGGAAGCGAGCGTAGTGGATTTCCCGGAACCGACGGAGCCGGTGATGAGGATGAGGCCGTTCTGGTAGCGGGTGAGTGGGATGATGTGCTCGATGGGCAGCCCGATCTCCTCCATGCTGCGCAGCTTGCCGTTGATGATACGGAACGCCATGTCGTAGCCAAGGCGCTGCTTGATTACGGAAGCCCGGTAGCGCCCCCCGCTGCCGATGTAGGCGAAATCGATGTCGCCGCGCTCCTCAAGGCGGGCCAATTCCTTCTCGCCGAGGAAGGAGCGGACGAGGCGTTCCGATTCGTCGGGTTTGAGCGGTGGATGTTCAGGCCAGATTGGGGAAAGCTGGCCGTAGCGGCGCCATGCCGGAGGATATGCGGTGGCAAGGTGGAGATCGGAGCAATCGTACTCGCGCCCGAGTTTCAGATATTCGTCAACGTGATCCAGGACGTGGTGTTCGGACATGGGTGGATTTTTGTGATGAAGGTTTTTCGCGAAGAGATGTTTTTCGGTTGTAAAAGGCAGGAATCTGCGGGGCTGTCAATATGGAGGCGTGCGCGTTGCGGAGGGTCTGCCCTGCTCTCCGGCCATCAGGCGGCGCGCTAGGTAATCCTTGAGCAGCTTGGTGGCGTAGATTTTAAGCACGGGCTTGGAGAGGGAAAACGCCAGCGAGAGCAGGGAACCGCGTTCCTTTTTCACCGTTGCGGCGAGACGGGAGGGCGCATTCTTTTTCCGCGACCGGAAGAGCAAGCTCGCTACTAGGCCGGCCGCCAAGGATCCGCCAAGCCATTTTGCGGGCGAACCGGACATGGAGGCCTTGAGGCGCGAGGGAAGATCCAGCGCGTGCATGAGACCGGCATGAGCGTCGGATAGGGTGAGGCGCGAGGCTTCGCTCCTTTTGACAAGCTCGGCTAGTCGTTTCGATTTTTCAGTTGGATCAGCCATTCGCGGTCTTTCTTGAATTCGGAGCGGGTAACGGGGAAAGGCGCGGGCTTGCTTTTTTTTGCGATAAGCAGCGCTAGCAAAGCGATCACCAGATGCAGCCCGGCTAGGGCGAATGTGATCTGATACCAGCTCCAATCGGTGGTGGCGGCGAGGCAACCGATGGCCGCCGCGAGCGCGAGAACCCATGCGGCGAAGACGCAAAACAGGCAAACCGCAAGCGGGATGAGCTTGGCGAGTGCGGAGTTGAGCGCATCCTTCGATTCAATGGATATGATCGAGGCGCGGGATTCGACGAGGCCGAAGATCGCCTCTACCCAGTTTCCCTTGCGCGTGCCGTCTGGCGTGGCTGGGGAATCGGGGATCGGGGAATGGTTCGAAGGCATGGAGCCGGTTTCTTCAATCATGGAACGCGAGGAAAGTTGGGATTGTCCCTGCGGCTGCGCTGTGCGCTTCCGGCCGGGCTCGGCGCATTTCATCTGGCCGGGCTCGGCGCATTTCATCCGGCCGCCGGCGATCAGTTGCGAGCGATCAGGCCGATGAGGAAACCTATGCCGAGCGCGCCAAGGACGGCCTTCGTGGGGTTCTGGCGGATGTAATCCTCGGCGGTTACGTGGATCTCCTTGGCTTTTACGCGGGTTTCCTCCCACTGTTGCTGGGCGGTTTCCCTGGCGTGCTGGACTTTGTCGGTCGCGACGGCCTTGTAGTGATCGGCCTTCTCGGTGGCCGTTGCTTTCAGGGAACTTGCCGTTTCGACAGCGCGCTCCTTGAGTCTGGCGGCCTCCGCACCGGTGGCGGCAGCGAAATCACCTGCTGCGTGGCGGAGCTCTGAAACGGCATCGGACACGGAGGGTGCCCCGGCGGCCTGTGTGGTGGAAAATGGATTGTTGATCATGGTCGTAGGATGGGATGATTCGCGTAATTGCAGTGGGAACGACGTCTGCCATTCCGTAAGGAAGCTTACATCCACTCATCGCCCCTGCAAGCAGACTTTGGGGCGAATCCTTTGATTGGCGCATAAATCTTGGCGTTCCCCCGTCTTCGCGGTTAATTGGTGCA
>CAMBTF010000145.1 GCA_945870545.1 Akkermansia muciniphila | reverse complement strand
CTCGCTGTGCTCGGTTGTGGTTGATTCTTCAGTTCATCGGCAAGGGCTTCAACCGCTTCCTGCGGATGTGCGGCGGAGACGGTGATGCGCAGGCGGGCGGTGCCTTGGGGGACGGTGGGGAAACGGATGGCGGGCGCGAGGAAGCCTTTTTCCCGCAGCGCGGCGGAGGCGGCGAGCGCGGTTCCGTTTTCCCCCAGGATGTGGGGGATGATCGCGCTGGGTTGGTTCTCCCGCAGGATCGCGATGTTTTCGAATAGAGTTTTGCGCAGCGTTTTCCCCTCATCGGAACGGATGATCCCGAGGGCGGCGAGCGCGGCGTGGGCGAGCGCAGGCGGCGGGGCGGTGGTGTAGATGAAAGGGCGGGCGCGGTTTGCGATGAGATCGATCCAATCCCGCGACGCCGCGAGGTATCCGCCGGAAAGGCCGACCGCCTTGCTGAGCGTGCCCATCTGGAACGGGATTTTTCCCTGGAGTCCGAGTTTCTCCGCAAGACCCATACCTTGCGCGCCGAGGATCCCGGTGGCGTGGGCCTCATCTAACAGAAGTAGTGCTCCGTGCGTTTCGCAGACGGCTAGGATTTCCGCGAGCGGGCAGAGATCGCCGTCCATCGAGAAAACGGATTCTGTGATGACGAGGATGCGGGCGGCGGGGTTTTTCGCTTGGAGCTTAGAAAGGATCGTGCCGAGCTTCGCGGTGTCGTTGTGGGGAAAGACGCGGAGGGACGCGCCGGACATGCGGGCGGCGTCGATGAGCGAAGCATGGGCGAGCCGATCTAACAGCACGAAATCGCCTTTCCCGGCGATGACGGGGATCGCGCTGAGGGCGGTGTTGTAGCCGGAGGTGAAAGTGAGTGCGGCTTCCGCCTTTTTCGCGGCGGCGATGGTTTCCTCTAACAGGAGATGTGGCGCGGCGCTTCCGGTTACTAGCCGCGAGGCGGTGGCGCCGGCCCCGAATTTTCCGATGCCCTCGATGAAAGCCGCCGCGACCGCCGGATGGTGGGCGAGGCCGAGGTAGTCGTTCGAGGCGAAGTTCCAGAGCTCGCGGCCATCTACGGTGACTCTCGTATCTGTGGCCGGGAAGGTGGTGATGCTCCGGAGAAGTTTCCGCTCCGCGAGATCGTCGAGCTGTTGGCGTGGTGTCATTCCGCGGTCGGCCGTTCAAGGGACCAGCGGAGCAGTTTTTCGGAATCCGACCAGATGTTCGGCGTGTTGGATTTCAGGACGACGCAGACCACGGAGCGTCCGTTGAGGCTGCCGGTGGAAATAAGGCAGCGGCCCGAGGCGTTGGTGGTGCCGGTTTTCATGCCATCGACGTAGGGCAGGGTCTTGAGCAGCTTGTTGGTGTTCTCGATCCGGCGCGTGCGCCCGTCGTTGTAGGTGAAGGTGAAGGATTCCGTGGCGGCGTAGGAGCGCAGCAGCGGGCTGCGGTAGGCGGTGCGGGCGGCGATGGCCATGTCGCGGGCGGTGGAATACTGGTTGACTTCGGTGAGGCCGTGCGGGTTCACGAAGTTTGAGTTGCGCATGCCGAGCTGCTGGCACTTGTTGTTCATCAGCGCGGAAAAACCCTCCACGCTGCCGCCGATGTCGCGGGCTAGCGCGCGAGCCACGTCGTTCGCGCTTTTCACCATCAGCACCTTCAGCAGCTCGCGGCGGGTGTAGCGCTCGCCGGGCTTGAGGTAGAGCTTGGTTGGCTCGCACGCGGTGTCATAGGCGGAAATGACAACGGGCTTGTCGATATTGCCCGCGTCCAGCACGCACAGGGCGGTGATGATTTTCTGCGTCGACGCCACGGGGCGCACGCTGTCGGCGTTCTTCGCGTAAAGGTTTCGCCCGCTGGCGAGATCCACCACGAGGACGCTCTCGGCGGCCACCGGCGGCGGGGGGGTGCGCGGGATGGCGGCGACCCGCACCGCTTCCCCGACATTCTGGCGGTTTCCGGACGGGCGCGGCGGCGGGTTTCCCCCGCAGGAGGTGATGGAAAGGATGGCGAACAGGCCAAGCGCGAGCGGTCGCAGAAAAATCATCCCCGGAAGATGCGGGCGAAGGGGTTTGCGGTCAAACACGAAGACGGGGGGGCACTCACCATAGTCGTTTCGCCGCGAAGGCTCGCCCTGAGCCGGATTTCAAATAAGCTTCGAAGTTGGCGGCTTGTTGTCTGGAGGAGAAGGCGAGATAGTTGACGAGGCTCCAAGGCTTATATTTGGCGGTGTGCGGGGAGCCGCCTTCGTTGTGTTTGGCCATGCGGAGTTTCAAATCCGAGGTGAGGCCGATGTAGGTTTCTTCGGGATGCACCTGGCTGCGGATCATATACACGTAGTGCATCGTGGGTAAAAGGTGGGATGAAAGCGTAAGCCCGCCGTCGCTTTGGGCTATGGCGGGCAGCCTTCGCCAAGTCTCCGGCTTGCCAGCCGAAGCCTTGGCGAAGGCTGGTGGAGGCGAGGGGAGTCGAACCCCTGTCCGGAACGCCATCTACGCAGGCTTCTACACGTTTAGCGGATCATCTGGTGTTTCGGAAGCGCTGGGCCGACCCGCCGCGTTGCGTTTCCTAGGATCCTGTTTGGTCTCGAAAGGGCGCCCGGTTCCCCGGCTCCCGATCCAGTCTGCTAAGTTTCGCCGCCTCCCCTAACAGACATCAGGGATTTGACGTGGCCGTCAATTAAGCAGCCAATGCGAGCTCGTTGGAGTCTGCATTTATTTGTTTTGAGCGGCTTTTTTAGGAGGCCAGCCGATCAACCTCCACGTGCAGCCAGCGCTTCAGACATTCCGTCGAAACCAGAACGCCCCCATTCGCCAAGCGAGAGTAAGAGTAACGCGGGGGAGGTTTTATTCAAAGGGAAATTTTCATCGCAGATTTCAGGGCGATCAAGCTAGGGAAAACCATGTATTGCTTTCACTGAAATGAGCCGACTCTCCCATGGCCCCGATGAGGCAGTGCAAGCGATGTATTAGCCCTCACCTTCGGAAGCGCAACTCCTCGCGCAGCGTCTCCACCTCATCAAGCAGCGCCATGATCGTGCGGATCGCAGCCCAGTTCATACGGTGGCGCTGGCGGAGGGTCTCGATGTGACGCAGGCGCATCACGCTTTCCTCGTCGAAGTGCCAGTTGCCTGAGCTTTCGGCGGGAGTGACGATGCCCTTGCTGCAATAGAAAATGATTTTCCGCCGCGAGGAGCCGGTCATGCGGATGACGACTTCGAGCGGGTGGAGGCAGTGCGGATCAGGGCTGATCATATTCATCACGGTTAGTCCCTCGGTTTGAATTTCGAAACGTCGCGGAGCTTTTCCCAAAGGCTACGTTCCTCAGCGTTGGGGGCGGGCGGGGTGGCGACGGCGATCTCGACGTAAAGATCGCCCGGGGTGTTTTTCTTCGGCAAGCCGTAGCCTTTCATGCGGAGCTGGTCGCCGGGCGAAGTGCCGGCCGGGATCCGGAGTTGCACGGATTTCCCGCCGGGCACTTTCAGTGGGATGGTCGCGCCGAGCACGGCCTCCCAGGGCGCGACGGAAAGATCGCAATGGATGTCATGCCCGCGCACGCGGAAATCGGGATGCGAGGCGAAGCGGACGCGAAGGTAGAGATCGCCGTCCGGTGCGCCGCCGGAGCCTTGTCCGCCGTGGCCGGGTACGCGCAGCCGCTGCCCTTCGCCGATGCCCGCAGGGATGCGCACCTGTACCTCGTCGGTGATGACCTGACCAGTGCGCGGATCGGATTTGCGGAGCGCGATCGTTCGCATGGAACCGGTGAAAGCCTCCTCTAGCGTGACCATCAGGTCGCCCTCGATGTCTTGGCCGTTCGTCGCGCCGCCGCGACCGGTGAAGCCGCCGCCGTAACCGGCCGCGCGCCGCGCCCCACCGCCGGAAAAGTAGCGCTCGAAGAAATCGCTGAAGCCCGTGCCGTCGAACTCGAACTCTGCGCCGCCCGGCATCGGGCCTCTTTGATAGCCGCCGCCAGGTTGATCCCAGTTCGCGCCGAGCGTATCGTATTTTTTCCGCTTCTCCGTATCGCCCAGCACCTCGTAGGCCTCGTTGATCTCCTTGAATTTGCTTTCCGCCGTCGCCTTGTCCGCCGCTACGTCGGGATGATGAACGCGCGCGAGCTTGCGGAACGCCTTCTTCACCTCCGCCTGTGTGGCGTCCTTGGCGACTCCGAGGATCTGGTAGTAGTCTTTGAAATCGTTTGCCATTCCTTTGTATCCAACGGGAGATGTATCATCCGGAAGGCTGTTTGTCTAACAAGCTTTGAGGTCGGGTGTCTGCACCCGCCTCTTCGGGGTTGAGCGCTGGGGGAAAGGGGTACATGGTTGTCGGTATGCCCCACCCACGAGATCCGGATGAACCGAAGATCTTCTTCCTCCCGAACCTGATGACCGCATGCAACCTCGCCTGCGGGTTCTTCGCTGTGCTGATGATTTTCAAAGGCCAGATCGAGGTGCAAAAGCTTTCCGGCGACGGTGTGCTTGCCGCGAAGCAATACTACGAAATCTCCCGCGAATACTACCAATACGCCATCCTTCTCATTTTCGGTTCCTGTCTGTTCGATTTACTCGACGGGCGTCTCGCACGCCTCGGTGGCCAGGAATCACCCTTCGGCCAGGAGTTCGATTCGCTGGCGGACATCATTTCCTTCGGGATGGCTCCCGCGATGCTGCTTTCCCGCGCCGTGCTTTTCCCTCTTGGAAACCTCGGTTGGGCCGTGGCGCTGATCTATCTGGTTTGTGGCGCGATGCGACTGGCCCGCTTCAATTGCCTCGCCTCCTTGCCGAAAAAGCCCGGCGCGAGCAACGACTTCCGCGGCATTCCCATCCCCATGGCGGCGGGCTTCATCGCCTCGCTCACTTTCCTCATCATCGATCTCTACAAGAACGACCACGAGGTCGGCCCATGGAAATTTGTCCTCGCGGCCGTTATGCTGTTCCTCTCGTGGCTGATGATCAGCGATGTTCGCTACCCGTCCTTCAAGACGGTCGATTGGAAAACGCGCGGCAGCCTCAGCACCATTGTCCTAGCGCTGGTGCTGATTTTCGTGACGATCCGTTTTCGCTACATCATGCCCGTGGTTCTGTTTAGTTCCTACCTGATCTACGGATTCATCCGGCCATGGATTTCCCAGCGCCTGAGAAAAGAAATCGAGGATTTCTCGGAACCGGCAGCGACCGCTAAACCCGAAGAGCCGGAGGGGTTATGAGCGAAGAAATGAAAAAATTCCGCCTCGTGCCCTGGCTATTGGTGATCCTGCCGGTCTGGGTCATCGTCTCCGCCGGTTTCGGGCTATTCAAATATTTCAGTGACGAAAAATCCGCGGCCCTTGAGGAGGCGCAGCGCTTTGCCCAGAGCGTTTCCGCCGAAAGTCTCGCCGACGACCTCAAGAAGATCGTCAATGTCAT
>CAMBTF010000144.1 GCA_945870545.1 Akkermansia muciniphila | reverse complement strand
AGCACCTCGATGCAACGGGCGTTGCGGTCGCCAATGATCACGTTCGCGCCGTCCATTGCGTCGAGCTGCTTATCGGCGTCCGCCATGGTGTGCATGAGCTCCATCTTAACTAGTTCCGGCTTTCCACCGAGCATGCCGCGCATGAGGTTGATGCTGTTCGGCTCACGGGCGGGCCTCTCGGCAGTGAGCGCGGACTGGATCATGAAACCGAGCAGCGACTCGCCACGCTCCTTCTGCAAGGCGTCGAATTCCTTCATCGTGAGATCTGCATGAACGAAATTCTCCGCTGTGTAGTCGATCACCGCTCCCTGTCCGCTGAGTCCTAGAGATTTCTCCATGGTTTCATAAACGGTGATCAAGGCGGCCAGCTTGTTTTCCGCCGGTTCTTGCTCCGGCTCTGGCTCTTTCGCGCCACCACCCATTTTTTCTCCGCCCACCATCTCGAAAAGCAGCGCGTTGTAGCCCTCGAAGCTCTTGTTGAGAAATTCGTAGTAGCGTTTGTCCGCGATGTGGATTGCGCCGATCAGATCGACGCGCACCCCGTCCTTTTCGTATCCGAAATAGGCGGTCTGCAGGCGCGTGGCTTGGTCGTCCTCACGGATGCGGATGAAATCCCCGGCGAGACTGCTCTCGCCCGTGGCGACCAGCATCCCTGCGACGACGGCCACCTTGCGCGCCCACGACATCCTGATTTTCATGGCCGTAGTATCGCACCGCATCCCGCCATTGCCCACGGAAAATTTCATGCCTAGGGTGTGCCTGCCCATGAGCGAACACCCCGCCCTCTCATACTGCCCCGATCTCCTCCGATTTTCCCGAAGGCTGACGCGTGAAGTGATGGTAGGAAATGTCGGAGTCGGCGGGAAAAACCCGATCCGCGTCCAATCGATGATCACCTCCGACACCCGCGATACGCCGGCCTGCGTCCGCGAGGTGCTGGATCTGGCGGAGGCGGGTTGTGAGATCGTGCGGATCACCGCGCAGACGAAAGTTTATGCCGCGAACCTTGAGAACATCGCCCGCGAAGTCCGCGCCGCCGGTTGCAACGTGCCGCTGGTCGCCGACATCCATTTCAAACCCGACGCTGCCATGGAGGCCGCGAAATGGGTGGAGAAAATCCGCGTGAACCCCGGCAACTATGCCGACAAGAAGAAATTCGAGATCCGCGAATACTCTGACGACCAATACGAGGCGGAGTTGGAAAGGATACGCGAGCAGTTCACACCGCTCGTCCTGCTTTGCAAGGATCTCGGCCGCGCGATGCGGATCGGCACGAACCACGGCTCCCTTTCCGACCGGATCATGAACCGCTACGGCGATTCCCCACTCGGCATGTGCGAGAGCGCGCTGGAGTTCGCCCGCATCGCCCGCGACAAAGGCTACCACAATTTCGTGTTCTCGATGAAAGCCTCGAACCCGAAGGTCATGATCGAGGCCTACCGCCTGCTCGTCGCCCGCCTCGATGCCGAGGGCGCGGACTGGAATTATCCCATCCACCTCGGTGTCACCGAAGCCGGCGACGGCGAGGACGGCCGTATCAAATCCGCCATCGGCATCGGATCGCTGCTTGCCGACGGCATTGGCGACACGGTGCGCGTATCCCTCACCGAGGACGCGATCCATGAGATTCCCGTGGCGAGAGCGCTTGTAGAAAGTAGCTGCCGCGTCCCGCGGCAGGCCGTGGAAGCTGCGTCCCGCCGCTTCGAGCAAGACGCAGCCAACATCAAAATCGACTGGGACAAAGTCGAGAAGGACGACGCCAGCTACCTCCCCCACTGGAAACTGGATGGCGCGATATATGCGGTCACTTTCCGCTTGGCCGACTCACTCCCTCAGGAGGCTCTTGTGCGCTACAAGGATCGAAGGGACGGAATCGCAGCCAAGATCCAGGCTCTCGCAGATTCGGACACTTCGCGCAGCCAGATGGATAAACTCAACGGCCTTCGCGACGAACTCAACCAGTTGGAGCAGTCGATCATCGACGCGGAGCTGAACAAAGGAAAAGGCTCCTGCCTGTTCTCAAACGCCGTGAACGCCGATTTGTTGGAGGGCGCGATGAGGCATTTCGACGGCAAGCGATACGAACTGCTGGCATGGAGCGTGATGCCCAACCACGCGCACGTGGTTCTTAAAACCCGCCCCGGTGAGCGTTTGGATAAGATCCTGCACTCCTGGAAAAGTTTCTCCGCCCATGAAATCAACAAGAGCAGCGGTTCATCGGGAGGTGTTTGGCAGAAAGAAAGCTATGATCATTTGGTCAGGGATCGTGAGGATCTTTGGAATCAGGTTCATTATGTCCTGGAGAATCCTGGTAAGGCGGGGCTTTTGGGCTGGAGATGGGTGGGGTGTGCTTATCCGGAACTCATGGCGGGACGCCATTCAGACGGCCTGCCGCGGGACGCGGCAGCCACATCCAGCCCACCTTCCTATGACCCCTTCTCCTACGAGAGACGCAGTAGTTCCTCTCTCACCGTCATGGGTCACGAGCTCGGCGGGGACAAGCCGCTGCGGGTCTTCACCACGCAGGAGCGCTGGAATGCCATCGCCCACAAGATCGCGGGTATGGGCGACTACAAGCCGGAGATCATTTTCGAGAAATCCGGGGTGCTGGAAATCGATCCGCGCGATGACGCGGCCATTTCCGACCTCAACGCAAACACCGAGCCTCACCTCATCACCGTGGCGGACGGCCTGCCGCTGGAACCCATTCATGCCTTCCGCATGCTGGCTTTCAAGGCGGAGCCCCGGCATCCCATCCTGCTCAAAGACACGCTCGATCAGCCGAGCGGTGAAACCGATTTCCTCCACGCTCTGCTGGTAGCCGCACGGAACATCGGCTCGCTGCTCTGCGATGGCATCGGCGATGCAGTGATTGTCCGCGGCGAGACCGCGCCCGGCCAATCCCTGCGCCTCGCCTACAACATCCTGCAGGCCGCCGGGGCGCGCATTTTCAAGACGGATTACGTCGCCTGCCCCTCCTGCGGGCGGACGCTTTTCAACTTGCAATCCACCACCCAGAAAATCCGCGCGGCGACCGGCCACCTCAAGGGCGTGCGCATTGCGGTGATGGGCTGCATCGTCAACGGTCCGGGGGAAATGGCCGACGCGGATTTCGGCTACGTCGGCGGCGCACCGGGCAAAATCAATCTCTATGTCGGCAAGACCGCCGTGAAATTCAACATCCCCGAGGCTGAGGCCGTCGAGCGCCTGATCGACCTAATCAAGGAGCACGACAAATGGATTGAAGCCCCGGAACCCGCCACCGCCTGAGCCATGCCGGACACCACCACGCTCACGGAAACGAAAACCAGCGTCTCCCCCCAACCGCCCTGGAACGTCATCGTCCATGACGATCCGGTGAACCTGATGGGCTACGTCACCTACGTGCTGATGAAAATTTTCGGCTACAATGAGAACTTCGCCACCCATCTGATGCTACAAGTCCACCAGCAGGGGCTTTCGATTGTCTGGTCCGGCGAGTTGGAGAAGGCGGAGTTCTACGTCCAACAGCTCCAGTTCCACCAACTCAAAACTTCTCTCGAACAAGCCGAATGAAAGTCGCCCCCACGCTGGAGGGCGGCCTCCGCATCGACCCCGAAACCGCCGAGGACTGGCATGTCCTCCGTGCGATCTTGATCGACGCGATTGGCCATGACACCGATCTCGCCACCCGCCTCGGCGGCATGGTCACGGATGAACGGGTTGCGGAGGACTGGCGGGATTTCGTGGTGCCCGACCTGCGTGAATCCTTCGCCGACGACCTAAACCAGATCCAAGCAGCGATCGAAACAGCGGCCGCTTTCCCCAAGGACGGCGAAAGCCCGATCTGGATCACGCGGGACGACGCTTTCTCGTGGTATAGCGCACTCAACCAAGCGCGACTCGCCTTGGAGGAAACATACGGTTTCGGCCCCGATCCAGAATCCGATCCCTCGAACCTCCAGCCCGTCCGGCACGAAGCGTTGCTCCGCTCGCAGTTCTATTGCGCGCTGCAGAGTTTCCTCCTGCAGCACGCGCTCTAATTTTACGGGAGGGTCCGAAGCACCCAGGGGGAGCACACGCGCCCTCGCGTGTTGTCTTTGGCGCCCTCGCCGAAGACCGGCCGTCCCAGCCATTCCACGCGGTTTCCGACGAGGGCGACGGAAACAACACGCGAGGGCGCGTGTGCTCCCCAAGACTTCTGCTAATCCCCGCCGAAAATCACGCGGTAAAACTCCCGCGCGGTGATCTCATTGCCGAAGGAACTGGGATGGCTGCCGTCATCGACATAGAGGTCGCTCCCCCGCCCCGCCATGAACTCGCGTTCCCACGCATCGCCTGCCTGGACGATGGCCACGCCGCCCGCGTTTTCCGAGGCCGCGCGGTAGCCTTTGCGGACGCGAGAATTCATGTGGATGAAGTCATCACCGGGAAAATCGGGATCGCCGTCGCGCCTGCCCCATGTCTGGTAGAGCAGCGGCACCGCTCCCGCCGCACGCGCTTCGGAGACGAGAAAACTGACGGCGGGATCCATGGCCATCCTCCGTAGCCCTTCGTTCCGCGCGGGAATCAGGCTCTGCTCCTGGATCACCACCACGTCCCATTTTCCCTTGCGTAGTTTCTCCAAGGTCGGCGCATGCTCCACGTGCTTCGCGAGCGTCCAGCCACCATAGGTCGAGTGCCCGACGCGTAATTTCCGACCGCGTGATTCAGCGATTTTTCGGAACTGCTTCGGCACCCCGAAGCTGTAGCTGTTGCCGATGAAAAACACGGCGATTTCCTCTTTCTCGCTTAAGGCAGCGAGCTTGGCGGTCTCACCGGGAGCGGGTGGCAGTGCGCAGTTTGAGAGACCGAAAAAACCAAGTATCTTCGCGAGCAGCGTCATTTTTCGGAAAAGTTTTTCACGCGCGGGGATGAGCGTCATCATAGGCCGTTTTCAATCGTTCCTTGGTCACATGGGTGTAGATCTGCGTGGTAGAGAGCGAGGCATGGCCAAGTAGTTCCTGCACGCTCCGCAAATCCGCGCCCGCGTCAAGCATGTGGGTCGCGAAACTGTGGCGCAACTTGTGCGGGCTGGCCGCGAAGGGGACGCCGCTGAGCTTGAGGTATTTCCGCAGCATCAGATCCACCGCCTGCTGGGTGATCCGCGTGCCACGCACGCTGCGGAACAGCGGGCCGTTCGTCACCACCGCCTCCTGCCGGTATTTTTGTATCGCACGCATCGCCGCGCCGCCGACCGGTATGATGCGGTGCTTGCGGCCCTTGCCCGCCACCCTGACCACCTCGTCCACGAAATCCACATCCCTCACATCCAGCCCCAGCAGTTCGGAAATCCGCAGGCCGGAGGAGTAAAAAAGTTCCAGGATCGCAGCATCGCGAAATTTCAGCCAAGGCGGGCCTTTCGC
>CAMBTF010000143.1 GCA_945870545.1 Akkermansia muciniphila | reverse complement strand
AGCGTATTCGATGGCGGCCTCGGGATCGTGGATCGAGCAGGGGCCGACGACGGCGAGCAGGCGGTCGTCCTGAAGATGGATGATGGCGTCGGCCTCGGTGCGGGCGGTGTGGACGACAGAAGCGACCCGCTCGTTGATGGGCA
The DNA here is from genome assembly GCA_945870545.1 of Akkermansia muciniphila. GTDB lineage: Bacteria > Verrucomicrobiota > Verrucomicrobiia > Verrucomicrobiales > Akkermansiaceae > Luteolibacter > Luteolibacter muciniphilus_A. The sequence continues at coordinate 5,244 of CAMBTF010000143.1, read as the reverse complement.
GGTAATAGGCGAGCACCGCCGGGGAGATGAGCGGATTGATACCGGAAATACGGAGGTCGTCGGTGCGGTGCTTGGTCACAAGATAGATGAGATAACGCCTAGCGCGCGGCTTTGCCAGTGCGAAGTCAGCATTTCCGTAAGGGCGGGATGGCGATGGCGATGGCAATGAGGGCGGCACCGGTGTCATTCTACTTGGCACAATGCCCTGACATTGGTGATAGCATTTTTTACTTTACTGCATGCCCGGTAGCAGTGAAAAAGAAGTCATGAAAAAACTAATCTGCATCGCTTTCGCTCCCTTTCTGATCACTTCCTGCGCAATGGATTCCCTAACTGGTGACACCGTTTCGCGTGGTCAAGCCGGCCAAGCGCAGAGCGTCAGAACCGGCACCATCATATCCATCCGTAACATCAATATCCAAGGCAACAGCACTGGCGGCACGCTTGTGGGGGCTGGTGTCGGCGGTCTGCTTGGCAATCAATTCGGCAAAGGCTCCGGCCAGACTGCCGCCACAGTTGGAGGTGCCTTGATCGGCGGCGCGCTCGGCTCACAAGCCGGGCAATCCATAAACTCACGCCGTGGAATCGAGATTGATGTTCGCCTCGACCAAAACCGTGAGCGTATTTCGGTCGTTCAAGAAGTGAATCCACGTGAAAACTTTTACGTCGGTGACAAAGTCCGCGTAATGATCGGCGGTGGCCGCACTCGCGTCTCACACTAATTCACATCCATCCCATCTCAGATACAACTGAGTCCTTGGAATTTACTTTCCGAGACGTGGGCGTTGAGTTTACCGACCGTCCCATGGCTGTAGAGACAGATGCGTTCGTGCTTGAGGCTACGCCATGGCGCGGCGGTAGGTTGTGATTTCTCCAAAAACGAAAAAACCCCGGACATCTTGCGATGATCCGGGGTTTTGTGAGTTGTTTTCGAATTACGCGGAGACGACGTCTTCCTCGTCCTCGAGGATTTCAGGTGCCTCGATGATCGGCTCTGGCTCCTCGACCGTGAACTCGAATTCTGAGTCGCGGTGGTGGTGGAAGCCAGTGCCGGCGGGGATCAGGTGACCCATGATGACGTTTTCCTTGAAGCCGGTGAGGTAGTCGATGCGGCCAAGCGTCGCCGCTTCGGTGAGGACACGGGTGGTGTCCTGGAAGGAGGCAGCGGAGATGAACGAATCGGTCTCCAGCGAGGCCTTGGTGATACCGAGGAGGACAGGCTCGCCCTCGGCGGGCTTGCCGCCGTTGGCGATGATCTCGGCGTTGACCTTCTTGAAGGTGGTGCGTTCGACTTGGTCTCCCCAGAGGAACTGATCGGCGTCGCCCGGCTCGGTGATCTTCACCTTGCGGAGCATTTGGCGGACGATGACCTCGATGTGCTTGTCGTTGATCTCCACGCCCTGGACGCGATAGACGGACTGCACCTCGTTGACCAAGTGTTCCTGGAGCTCGGTGGCGCCGCATGCCTCGAGAAGATCCTCGGGGGAAACGGGGCCTTCCGTGATCTGGTCGCCGCGCTTCACCTTGTCGCCATCGGTGACGATAATGTGCTTGCCCATGGGGACGAGGTGATCGATCTGCTCGCCAGTGACGGCGTCGGTGACGATGACCTTTTTCTTGCCGCGGACGTTGCCGCCGAAGGAAACCTCGCCCTCGATCTTGGAGATGACGCAGGCCTCCTTGGGCTTGCGTGCCTCGAAGAGCTCGGCCACGCGGGGAAGACCGCCGGTGATGTCCTTGGTCCTTGCGACCTTACGCGGGGTCTTGGCAAGCTGCGTGCCGCCGGTGACTTTCTCACCTTCCTTAACGGAAAGGTGGGCGCCGACTGGGATGGAGTAGCTGATGATGACTTCGCCGGTCTTCGGATCGGTGATGCAAACCTGGGGATGGAGATCCTCCTTGTGCTCGGTGACCATGGTTCCCTTCTTGCCGGTTTCCTTGTCCACCTCGGCGGCGACGGTGATCCCGAGAATCATATCCCGGAACTCAACCTTGCCCGCCTTCTCGGTGAGGATCGGCACGTTGTAGGGATCCCATTCGACGATGGTGTCGTTCTTCTTCGCTTCCTCGCCGTCCTTCACCTTGATGACAGAGCCGATGATGATGTTGTGGCTTTCAAGCTCGAGGCCGCCCTTGTCGCGGATGGAGATGGAACCGTTCTTGTTGAGGACGACCCAGTTACCATCGGAATCCTGGACAGTGCGGAGATCCTTGTAGATGAGACGTCCGCTGTTCTTCGCCTTGATCGTGGGCTGCTTGAAGGTGGCCGAAGCCACACCGCCGACGTGGAACGTCCGCATGGTGAGCTGGGTTCCAGGCTCGCCGATCGACTGCGCGGCGATAATTCCGACCGCTTCGCCGATCTTGACCGGAAGGCCGGTGGCGAGATTGAGGCCGTAGCAGTTCGCGCAGCAGCCGCGGTCCGCCTCGCAGGTGAGGACGGAGCGGATCTTGAGCTTCTCATGGCCGATTTTCTCAAGCGCATGCGCCTGGGACTCGGAAATGACATCGTCCACTTTCACGATGACATCGCCGGTGATCGGATCAGTAACCTTCTCACAGGAAACGCGGCCATAGACGCGGGTGGAGAGCGAGGCGACCTCCTCGTCGCCGTCGTAGATCGCCGCGACAGTGATGCCGTTTGCAGTATGGCAATCCTGTTGGAAAACGATCACGTCCTGGGCGACATCGACGAGCTTGCGGGTCATGTATCCGGAGTCTGCCGTTTTCAGGGCGGTATCGGATAGACCCTTGCGGGCGCCGTGGGTGGAGATGAAATACTCCAGCACGGAGAGGCCTTCGCGGAAGTTCGAGATGATGGGGCGCTCGATGATCTCGCCGGAGGGCTTGGCCATCAGGCCGCGCATGCCGCCGAGCTGCTTGATCTGGGACTTGTTGCCCCGCGCACCGGAATCGACCATCATGAAGAGCGGAGACGCCTTCTTCTTGCCTTCGTTATACTCGATCTTGCGATAGAGCGCGTTGGCGATGGTGTCGGTGGCCTGGGTCCAGATGTCCACGACCTTCTGGTAACGCTCGCCGTTGGTGATCACGCCGTTGCGGTATTGCTTGGAGACCTTTTCGACCTCCTCGTAAGCCTTGGCGATAACCTCGGGTTTCTCCTCGGGGATGAGCATGTCGATGATCCCGATGGAGATACCGGAGCGCATGGCTTCGCGGAAACCGAGCGACTTCAGCTCATCGAGAACGATCACCGTTTTCTTCTTTCCGGCGACTTGTGTGCTGCGCCAGATGATGTCGCCGATCTGCTTCTTGCCGACGGTCTTGTTGTAGAAACCGATCTCGTCCGGCCAGATCTCATTGAAACGGACGCGGCCCGGGGTGGTCTCGATGATCTTCAGGTCAGCCTCGCCGTAAGGGGTCTTCTTGCCGAAGTCGGGGTTACGGATGCGGATCCACGAGTGGTAGTCGATTTTCCGCGAAGCGATAGCGAACTCGACTTCCGAGGAGTTCTCGAAGAGCGGGAGATGCTCCTTTTTATCGCGATCCACCTGGGTGCGGATGCCCGCCCATGTGAGGTAGTAGGTGCCAAGAATGATGTCCTGCGAAGGAACCGTGATCGGGCGGCCGGACGCGGGCGAGAAGATGTTGTTCGGCGCAAGCATGAGCTGGCGGCACTCCATCTGAGCCTCGATCGAAAGCGGCACGTGGACGGCCATCTGGTCGCCGTCGAAGTCCGCGTTGTAGGCGGTGCAAACGAGCGGATGGACGCGGATCGCGGAACCCTCGATGAGCTTCGGCTCGAACGCCTGGATCGAAAGGCGGTGAAGCGTCGGCGCGCGGTTGAGGAGGATGGGGTGACCCTTGGTGACTTCCGCGAGGATGTCCCAGACCTCGGTGGTCTTGCGGTCGATCATCTTCTTGGCCGAACGAACGGTGTGGCAGTAGCCGAGTTCCTTGAGGCGGCGGCTGATGAACGGCTCGAACAGGGTGAGGGCCATCTTTTTCGGAAGACCGCACTGGCCGAGCTTGAGGTCGGGGCCGATGACGATGACGGAGCGGCCGGAGTAATCGACGCGCTTGCCGAGAAGGTTCTGGCGGAAACGGCCGCCCTTGCCCTTGAGCATGTCGCTGAGGGACTTGAGCGGACGGTTGCCTGCTCCGGTGACGGCGCGGCCGTGGCGGCCGTTGTCGAAGAGCGCATCAACGGCTTCCTGAAGCATGCGCTTCTCGTTCCGGATAATGACCTCCGGGGTCTTGAGAAGCAGCAGGTTCTTCAGGCGGTTGTTGCGGTTGATGACGCGGCGATACAGGTCGTTGAGGTCGGAGGTGGCGAAACGGCCGCCTTCCAGGGGCACGAGCGGGCGGAGATCCGGTGGGATCACGGGCAGGACGGTTTGGATCATCCACTCGGGACGCGTCTTGGAAGCCGCGAAGCCTTGGGTGATTTTGAGACGCTTCGAGAGCTTCTTCTTGTTCTGCTTCGACTTCGTGGTGCCGAGTTCTTCCTCAAGCTTCAGGGCAAGCGGGGCGAGATCGATCTGCCGGAGCAGTTCCATGATCGCCTCGGCGCCCATCATCGCCTTGAAGGAGCCGTCTCCATAAGTGTCCTCCGCTTCGCGGAGTTCGATCTCGGTGAGGAGTTGGCCAAGCTCGAGCGCAGTGTTGCCCGGCTCGGTGACGACGTAATCCTCGTAGTAGATGACGCGCTCAAGCTGGCGGGCGCTCATATCGAGCATGAGGCCGATGCGTGAGGGCATGCATTTATAGAACCAGATGTGGGAAACCGGCACAGCCAGCTCAATGTGGCCCATGCGCTCGCGGCGGACGCGAGATAGGGTCACCTCGACGCCGCAGCGGTCACAGACCACGCCCTTGTGTTTGATGCGCTTGTATTTTCCGCAGGCGCACTCCCAGTCCCGGGTGGGGCCGAAGATACGCTCGCAGAAAAGGCCGCCCTTTTCCGGCTTGAACGTGCGGTAGTTGATTGTTTCCGGATTTTTCACCTCACCTTTGGACCAGGAACGAATGATTTCCGGTGAGGCTACGGTGATGGAGACTTGGTCAAAGGCTTCGGGACGCTCGTCCACGCCAAAGATTTCGCGAAGGTTGTTATCGACACTCATGGTAGGTAGTAATGTTGGATGTTAGGTTGGTTTCGCGTTTGGATCACAGGGTGAGGTCATCGAGGGAGAAGTCATCCACACCTCCGCCGGCGAGCGGCGAGCCGTGTGTGCTCTGACCTTGGCGTCCGGGGCGGACATCGAGGCCGAGGGATTGCAT
>CAMBTF010000142.1 GCA_945870545.1 Akkermansia muciniphila | reverse complement strand
CGACAAGCTCGGCCACCTCGCACTGCCGCATTACATGGGGCGCGACGACGAGGAATCCGACAAGGAACGCTACCAGACGGTTTACGCGAAAGAGGAGGGAGCCATCGCCGCGCCGACCGCCGGCCTGCATTTCACGCCGGAAATCCTATCCCGCATCGACCATGATTTCATCACCCTGCATGTGGGAGTCGGCACCTTCCGGCCGGTCTCCGTGGATCACATCGGCGGGCATGTCATGCACTCGGAAAAGTATTCCGTCAGTCCGGAGGCGGCGGCGCGCATCAATGCGGCGGGACGCGCGGTCGCCGTCGGCACCACCGTCACCCGCGTCCTGGAATCCTTGGCGGGCGGCGGGAAACGCATCGCCCCGGACGCCACGCTCTCCGGCGCGACCGACATCTTCCTCCACCCACCCTACCACTTCCAGGCGGTGGACGCCCTTCTGACCAACTTCCACCTCCCCCAATCCACCCTTATCATGCTCGTCTCCGCTTTCGCCGGACGCGAGCTAACTCTAGAAGCCTATCGCCAAGCCGTCACGGAAAGATACCGCTTCTATTCCTACGGCGATTGCATGCTCATCGTTTAAAATTCAAATTTCAAATTTCAACCTTCAAACCCTCCGGACTTAACCACAGCTTTTCTCCCTCTTTTTGAGTTTTGAAATTTGAAAATTGAATTTTATGAAACTGATCTCTTGGAACGTTAACGGCATCCGCGCCACGCTTGGCAAGGGCTTGCCGGATTTCATCTCCACCGAAAACCCCGACATCCTGTGTCTGCAGGAAACCAAGGCGCGCGAGGAACAGGTGGATCTACCGCTGGAGTTCGGTGCCTACAAATCGTTCTGGAACTCGGCGGAAAAGCCCGGCTACTCCGGCACCGCGATCTTCACCAAGGAAGCGCCGCTCGCCGTCACCCACGGCTTCGGGATCGGCGAGCACGACAAGGAAGGCCGCGTGATTACGCTGGAGTTTCCCGACTTCCACCTCGTCAACGTCTATACGGTCAACGCCCAAGACGAGCTGCGCCGCCTGCCTTACCGGCTGGAGTGGGACGCTGCGTTCCGCTCCCACCTGAACCGCCTCGCTCTCTCCAAGCCCGTCATCTTCTGCGGCGATCTGAATGTAGCCCACCAGGAAATCGACCTCGCCCGCCCTAAGGAAAACCGCCAGACGGCCGGCTTCTCCGATGAGGAGCGCGCGAGCTTCACCGAGTTATTAGAGAGCGGCTTCATCGATACCTTCCGCCACCTTTATCCTGACAAAACCGGAGCCTACTCGTGGTGGTCATATCGCGGCGGGGCGCGGGAGCGGAATGTGGGCTGGAGAATTGATTACTTTGGGGTCTCGCCGTCGCTGATCGGCCGTGTCGCGGAAGCGACGATCCTACCCCACATCACGGGCTCCGACCACTGCCCGGTCGGCCTCACTTTGCGCTGAGCGCCGCGACGATGGCGGTGACGTTGGAACGCACCATTTCCTCATAGCTGGTCATGCCGCGCCCGTCCGCCACGAGCTCGCCGCCGAGCTGGATACCGCTGTCACGGGTGAGGCTTTCGAGCATCTTGGGATTCGATTCCTTTTCGGGGAAAATGGCGGACACACGTTCCTTTTTCAGGGTGGCGATCAGCTCCGCGAGCTTCGCCGCATCCGGCATGCGCTCGCGATTCAAGCCCTGCACCGGATAGGCCTCGAAGCCGTAGGCCTCACAAAAATATTGGAACGCCGCGTGGGCGGTCGCCAGCTTGCGGCGGTCGCGCGGGATGCGGATCACCTCCCGCTTCACCCATTTTTCCAGCTCATCGAGCTTCGTGCGGTAGGCTTGCGCGTTCGCCTCGAACACCGCCTTGTTCTCCGGACTCGCGGCAGAAAGCTCATCCGCCACCACCCCCGCCGCGCGGCGGAAAAGATCCACTGAATGCCACCAATGCGGATCCATCTCGTGATCGTGATCGTGATCGTGATCGTGATCGTGGTCATGCTCGTGTCCCTCGTGTACGCAGGCACCGTGCAGCGCGGGCAACGTCCCACCGACCTCCACGATACGCGCCTTGCCGGCGAGGATTCCCTTGAGCTTCGGCAGGTAGCCCTCCAGCCCCATCCCGGAAACGACATAGAGCGAGGCTCCCTCCGCCGCCACGAGATCCGCCGCCTGCGGCTCGAAGGCGTGCGGATCGCCCTTCTCCCCGATCAGATCCACCACCTCCACCTTGTCTCCACCCACCTGCCGCAACAGATCCCCAATCAGCGGATGCAGCGAGGCCACCTTCACCTCGGCGGCTTGCGCCAACCCCATCAGTCCGAAAAAACTAAGTAGCAAAAGATCCTTCGCGTTCACCCCACCACCTTGAAACGATTCTCACTTAACGCAAGTATTTTGCGCTAGCGAGGTGCAATGCGAATGAACCCGAAAACCGAAATTGAACCACGGATTTCACGGAAAGGCACGGATGAAGAAAGAGTTATGGAAACGATTTTTAAACCTGTTTGGTGTATTCTTAAATCCGTGAAAATCCGTGTAGACCATTTGCCAAAAGTCCGTTCTTAAAAATTCATTACCGCATCTTAACTCTGTGGACTCCGTGCCCTCCGTGGTTAAAATTTCCGTTCTCGAAAACGAAAGCACTTTGGGCAAACGGTCTAATCTGTGGTCAAAATTCCAACGAACCCCCCTGCAACTTCGGAGTTCGGGTTTATGGGATCGTGTCTTCGACCACCAAATCCCATCTGGCGATCCAGCCGCATCCGCCATCCGTTTCGTCACTTCCCGCCGGTTCCTGGAAGGAAGCGATAGTAAACCTCCAGCATGAGCGCGGCTTGGCAGGTAGCCATATGGACGCTATTTGGACCGTGCCTGATGCCGCTCTGAGTCCATGAGCCGTCGGGGTTTTGAGCTTTCACCAGCACGTCGCGGAAGCGTTCGTTGTAGTCCTGCCACTCCTTGCCTCCGTGGTTGATCATCGCCTGTGCGTGGTAGTAGTGGTAATACAAGTTGGAATTGTCATTACCCCATTCAAACTCGGAATTCTCGGAAATCCATTTGATTCCCTTTCTTGCCGAACTGGATTTGCCTTTATCCCACATCTGGAAGGCGAGCACGCCGCCGCCGGTCAATCCCGGACTCCTACTCGACTCATCGCGGTAGCCGATCGCGCCGTCTTCACCCTGCACTTTTTCCAGCCAATCAAGGGCTTTTTCGATCGTCTTGCTGAATTTACTTTTTGGCCAAAGGCCAGTGTGTTTGCAGGCTTTGAGCGCCTGAATCTGCCAGAAACCAACCGAGTTATCACCGCCTCTTCCGGATTCGAACTTGTAAAGCCAGCCCCCATCGTCCGTCTGCCCCTGCATGATCATGTCACCGGCTTGTTTGGTAACGGTATCAAGGTTGGGGATCACGATCTTGAGCTGGCTGCAGAATGTGTAGGCCTCGGCGAGGGCATAGGTGGCGATACCGTGGTCATAGACCCATTGGATCGAATTGGCGTCCTTGTTAGTGAGCCTTCCGTCATTTTTCATACCTACATCGATGAGATAGGTAATGGCCTTGAGCACCGTTTCGCCATATTCGGGGGATTGTGGGGTTTCGCAGTGGCCTAGGTAAACGAGAAGCGCGAAGCCGGTCATTGCGACGGGGTGGTTTGTCGTCCAGCTACCGTTGGGATTCTGTGTAGATTGGAGCCAGTTCAAGCATTTTACCACGGCGTCTTCGCACTCGGGCGTGCCCCCTTCGGCGAGCAAGCGGGCCATGCGGTCCGCCTTCGAGCAACGCGCCTTCATCGTAGCGGGAATGCCAGCGAAGCCGCCACCGCCGCCCGAGCCGTCTCCATCACCCCAACCTGCGCCGAAGTCGTCGCCGTCGCCGAAGTCTAGGGAAGGGGCGTTGGTGAGCTGATCGGGAACAGGAACCGCGGTAGGGGATTGGGTATTGGCTGCAATCACCTTTGCCATTGAGGAAGAAGGGGAGGAGGGTTTGCGCATCACTTTTGTGGTGACCTTCTTCTCCTCAACCTTTGTCTCCTCATCCAGGCTGCTTGCGTAGGTCACGATGACCGGGGTTTCCTTGACGATGTTCGGCAGGAGGAAAATCCCCAGGATCAGGGCGATGAGGACGACCACAAGGATCGACACCACGAAAGAGGATATCGTAGAGTTTCTGCGCTGTTGCTGAAGGCGAGCGAGTGCTTCTGGGCTGAGTTGTGCGTGAATGCTCATGTAGTTTTAGGTTTTGAGAAAACTAACGTGCAAACAGCCGGATACCAGAAGATAATTAGGCAATTACCCCTTTTCTGGATCCAGTTTCGCGATTGCCGTATTTCTTTCTGAGCCAAGATAAAGGTATTACTAGACATCAAGATTCCGGACATTCAGCGCATTGTCCTCGATGAAGCGTTTACGCGGCTCGACGACATCTCCCATTAGGACGTCGAACATCTTGTCGGCTTCCACCGCATTGTCCTCATCGAGGCGGACGCGGAGGAACTGGCGGGTTTCCGGATCCATGGTGGTTTCGAAAAGCTGCTTGGCGTTCATTTCGCCGAGACCCTTGAAGCGCTTGATCTGGACGCCCTTCGCGGAGATCTCCAGGACCTTGGAGAGGATGTCGGAAACGATGAAGATGGGGGTCTTGGTCTTCTTCTCGCCGTCGCCTTCGGAAAGCTCGAAGAGGGGCGTATCCATGGAATGGAAGACCTTGGTGTCGATGCCCAGTTCGTTGAGGCGGGCGAAGAGTTTAGCAATGGCATTGGACTCGTGGAGCTCGTGGAGCACGGCGCGGCGGGAGGGGCCGGTGATCTGGGCGAGCTCCTCGTCGGAGAGCTGCTCGTCGAACAGGCCCAGGTCGCGGTTCTCGGCGGCGAAGGCAGACAGGGCGGCCTCGTCGGCAAAATAGAGGACGGCCTCGACGTTGCCCTCGCGGATGCGGATCATGTATTCCGGCAGATGTCCGTCGGCGCGGCGGGCATCGAGGTATTCCTGGAAATTACCGCCGTTGCCCGCGATGGATTTCTGGACACGGGCGAGGGAGGAAAGGTTTTCCAAAATGCCCTTCAGCTCCTCGGCGGTGAACTCACGGGAGTGATCAAAGGTGCGGAGGATCACCTCGCCGGCGCCGAGATCGATGAGGATCTTGTTGAGCTCGTCGTTGTCCTGGACGTATTCGGAGCGTTTTTTGCGGGTGACGAGGTAGAGGGGCGGCTGGGCGATGTAGAGGTAGCCGCTTTTCACGAGGGCGGGCATGTGGCGGCAGAAGAACGTCAGCAGCAGGGTGCGGATGTGCGAGCCGTCCACGTCGGCATCGGTCATGATGACGATCTTGTGGTAGCGGACTTTCTCGATGTTGAAGGAGCCGTCCTGCTCGCCATCGCCGATGCCCGCGCCGATGGCGGT
>CAMBTF010000141.1 GCA_945870545.1 Akkermansia muciniphila | reverse complement strand
TTCTCGGGTTCACCTTGAAATATTTTGCGGAAAAATCCCACCCCTTCCCGCTTGACCGGTTTGGGCTCGGCTTCCGTGGTTCCCGTCGACGCATGCTGGATGGGTGGTTTACCGGCGCTGGCCAGCTTCGTGACGTGCGTGGTGCGCGGCACGGGTTTGCCGTCCATGATGTCCATATGAAAACCGCAGGAGCGGCAGAGGGTCGAAATGACCATGGCCGGCTCAAGCTGTTGATTCTCACACTTCGGGCATGTCAGCTCGATGCGCTTCGCTTTCGTTTCGACACCCATCTACGCAGATACCTCCTAGTCACAAAACCGCGCCACAGCTCAACTTATTGCCAAGGCTGGCTGGGAGGCGGCCGCGGGCTGCGCGGGTTTCGTCTCCGTAGTCGCGGAAGCTGCTTGGGTGGGCGTGCCAACGGTTGATTTGCCGACGAAGATAGCCCCGGCCTCGATCACCAAGGTCTGGGCCTTGATGTCGCCGATTACCTCGGCGCTTGATTTGAGTTCAACGCGCTCGCTGACAGTCATGTTGCCGTGGACTTTACCGTAAACCACGACGGTGCCGGTCTTGATCTCGGCCTTGATCCGGGCGTTCTCACCAACCGTGAGGTTGCCGGTGGAGTGGATTTCCCCCTCGATCTTGCCGTCAACGATGAGATCGTGCTGAAATTTCATGATACCCTTGATATCCACGTCGGAGGAAAGGACGTTGCGAGTGCCTCCGGCAGGTGGCTTTGCAGAGGGTGCCACCGAACCGTAGGAAGAGCTAGCGGATGGCGCCGAAGCGGGCGAAGGGGCGTAAGAGGAGCGCTCCTCAGGGGTGGTCAGCGAGGGCTTTTGCGGTTCGCTGGAATCTTGGCCGATGACTTTTTTAAACACGCCGGAAACTACGGATTAGCTCACCCCCCTGTCAATGAGGATTTCCCCCCGGGATCACTCGGAATCCGGCGAACCTTCCAGGAGCGGGTTCGTTCCGGCGCCGCTTGAACCCTCCTTAGCGGCATCGATGAGATCTTCAATCTGGACATCCCCGGGGACCGCCGCGCCGTCGTCCTTACCGGAAATTTTTACGTCGGGCACCGTGATGGGAGCCGCAACCTCGGCTGGAGCCTTCGCCTTTAGCAAAAGGCCTCGCTCAGAGGCATCGCGGGCGAAAGAACTCTCGGAAAATTCAGTGGTCACCGTCTCATACGCTTTCGCGGCAGCTTCGAGGTCGCCTTTTGCGGCCGCGATGTCACCCAGTGAAATCAATGCGTAAGGTGCCAAGAAACTCGTATCCGGATCATCCGTCATTTCGCTGAACAAATCGGCGGCTTCATCCAGTTTTCCTTGGGCTAGCAGCTTGGAGGCAAGACTGGCCTTCGCGCTGGCGATAGCCGGGTGAGCGCCGCCGCTTGCCATGAATGCCTTGAGGGTAGCGACTGCGTTGTCCTGCTGTCCGTCCTCCCATTGCTTGTCGGCGAGGAGAACCTTCGCGCTGAACGCCGCCGCCGTTCCCTCATGGTTTTTTACAATTCCCTGCAGATCAGAAAGATCCACCGCCTTTGTGAGCAAACCACCGGCCGTTTCCTCATTGCTCTGCGCAATGCCACGCTGAACCACGTAAACCGCCACGCCGATCACCAAGATAATCGCGAACACGATGACCTTTGCCTGATGCTTATCGAGAAACATCTCCAGCGCGGGAGGTGCCTGCGAAATCTCGCCCAAGGGGCCGCTGGAATCTACGGAGAGTGTTTTATTGTCGGACATAAATCATTTCCGCCAACCGGCGGGACACTCATGCAAGCCACCCCCGCCGACGAAATCAACCGCATAATCACCTCTTCTCGTTTCTTCAATCGACAATCAACAATCGACAATCCTCAATCTCCCCGCCCCATGTCCGATTCCTTCGTCCACCTCCACCTGCACACGGAATTCTCGCTGCTCGACGGCATGATTCGTACCGAGGAGCTGGCCAAGCGCGCCGCCGAGTTCGGCATGCCCGCCGTCGCCATGACCGATCACGGCAATCTTTTCGGAGCGATCGAGTTCTACCAAGCCTGCAAGAAAGCCGGCGTGAAACCCATCCTCGGCTGCGAGATCTACCTCGCCCCGGAGACCATCGCGGAGAAAAAAAAGATCCCAAACCGCAAGTCCGCCACCCACCTCACCCTCCTCGCCGAGACCAACGAGGGCTGGCATAACCTCTCCAAACTCACCTCCATCGGCCACCTCGATGGCATGTATAACGGCAAGCCCCGCGTGGATCGCGAGATCCTCCGCGCCCACTCCAAAGGCATCATCTGCCTCTCCGGCTGCATCTCCGGCCCGGTCAACGAGTGGCTGCTGAAAGGCGAAACCGACAAGGCGCTCGAAGTCCTAACAGAACTCCGCGACATCTACGGCAAGGACAACCTTTTCGTCGAACTCCACAACCACGACCTCGAAGCCCAGCTCAACCTCATCCCCCAGCTCGTCGCCCTCGCGGAAAAACTCTCGCTGCCGGTCGTCGCCGCCAACGACGTCCATTTCCTCCACCGCACCGACCACGAGGCGCACGATGTGATGATCTGCATCGGCACGGGCTCCATGGTCATCGATGAAACCCGCATGCGCTACACCCCGGAGGTCTATTTCAAGACACCCGCTGAAATGCGCCGCATCTTCAAAGACATCCCGCAAGCCTGCGACAATACCCTCGTCATCGCCGAGCGCTGCAACGTCACCATCAAGCTCGACTCCACCTCCTCCGAGAAATACCCGCAGTTCCCCACGCCCGACGGCTCCCCGCGCGAGGACTACCTGATGAAAATCTGCCAGGACGGCCTCGTGAAACGCTACGGCGAGGAAAAAGCCAACTCCCCCGAGGTCGCCGAGCGCCTGAAATACGAGGTCGATACCATCAACTCCCTCGGCTTCGCCTCCTACTTCCTCATCACCGCGGACTTCATCCAGTGGGCCCGCGATAACGACATCCCCGTCGGCCCCGGCCGGGGCTCCGCCGCCGGTTCGCTCGCCTCCTACGCGATGGGCATCACCAACATCTGCCCGCTCCAGTTCGGCCTCCTCTTCGAACGTTTCCTCAATCCCGAGCGCGTCTCCCCGCCCGACGTCGATATCGACTTCTGCCAGTCGCGCCGCGCCGAGGTCATCGATTACGTGCGGAAAAAATACGGCGAGAAATCCGTCTCCCACATCATCACCTACGGCACCATGGGCGCGAAGTCCGTGCTCCGCGACGTCTCTCGCGTCATGGGCATCTCCTACGGCGAGGCGGATCGCATCGCGAAAATGATCGAGCCGAAACCCGGCACCACCCTCCAGTCCGAGTGGGACGCGAAGGCCGAGTTGCGCGAACTCATCGAGTCCTCCTCCACCTACAAGGAACTCTGGTCCTACGCCCTCCGCCTCGAAGGTATCAACCGCAGCGTCGGTATCCACGCCGCCGGCATCGTCATCGGAGACCGACCCCTCGATGAGCACGTCCCCCTCACCCGCGGCAACGAGGGCGAGGTCGTCACCCAATATGACATGAACGCCATCACCGAGGTCGGCCTCCTGAAAATGGATTTCCTCGGACTGAAAAACCTCACCGTCATCCACGACGCCGTCTCCCACATCCGCCGGCACACCCCGGACTTCGATATCGAGAAAGTCCCCCTCTTCGACCAACCCACCTTCGATATGCTCAACCGCGGCGAGACCATGGGCGTGTTCCAGCTTGAGTCCGGCGGCATGGTCGAGACCTGCAAGAAGTACGAGATCCGTAGTATCGACGACATCATCGACCTCATCGCCGTCTATCGCCCCGGAGCGATGCAGTTCATCGACCAGATGCTCGACGTGAAAAAGGGCAAGAAGGCCATGTACGAGCACCCGCTGTTAGAGCAAGTCTGCTCCAACACCTACGGCGTCATGATCTACCAGGAGCAGGTGCAGAACGCCGCCAAACTCCTCGCCGGATACTCCCTCGGCAAGGCCGACCTCCTCCGCCGCGCCATGGGAAAAAAGGACAAGGAGAAGATGGCGAAGGAACGCGCCGGTTTCATCGAGGGCTGCAAGGAGGCGAACAACATCGGCGAGAAACTCGCGGGCACCATCTTCGACAAGATCGAGATGTTCGCCGGTTACGGCTTCAACAAATCCCACTCCGCCTGCTACGGCCATATCTCCTACTGGACCGCCTACATGAAGGCGAACCACCCCGTCGAGTTCATGGCCGCCCTCCTTTCCAACGAGGTAAACAACACCGACAAGATCGCCGTCTTCGTCAACGAGTGCCACCGCATGGGTCTGGAAATCCTCCCGCCCGATCTCAACCAATCCCTCCTCCGCTTCGCCCCGGAAATTTCCTCCGGAAAAGCCGCGATCCGCTACGGCCTCGCCGCCATCAAAAACGTCGGCGAAGCCGCCATGGCCACCGCCATTCGCGAACGCGAAGCCAACGGCCCCTACAAATCCCTCGAGGATTTCTCCTCCCGCCTCGATTCCAAGGTCATCAACAAGCGGATCCTGGAAAACCTCGTCAAGGCCGGCGCGGTCGATTGGACCGGCGAGAACCGCGCCACCATGTTCGCCCGCTTGGAACAAGTCGTCGCCTCCGCCTCCTCCGCCCAGCGCGACAAGGCCTCCGGCCAGTCCTCCCTCTTCGACGCCATGGACTTCGCCCCGCCCGCCCCCGCGAAAAACGCCTCCGTCACCAACGCGCTGGAAGAGTGGAGCAAAGACGACCGCCTCGCCCACGAGAAGGAACTCCTCGGCTTCTACGTCACCGGCCACCCGCTCGATAAATTTCGTGGCGTCCTCGACTCGGAAAAATACAACCGCATCGGCCTCATCGACGAGATCGAGCTGGAGGACCCCCGCGCCCGCTACCCCATCGCCGGCATGATCCGCAGCATCGAGTCCCGCATGACCAAGGCGGGCAAAGCCTTCGGCATCCTCACCATCGAGGACTTTACCGGCTCCTGCGAGATCATGCTCTGGTCGGAAAGCTACATCCCCGCCCGCGATACCGGCATCCTCCAGCCCGGCCACATCATCCGCCTCAAGGTCGCCATCCAGCTCGACGACCGCACCGGCGGCCGCCGCCTCACCGGCTCCGACATCGCCGAACTGAAACCCAAGAAAGCCTCCAACGGCAAAGGCCCCTTGGAACTGCTACTCTGGACTCACCGCCACACCGCCAAAGACCTCGAGGAAATCCACTACCACATCACCGGCCACCCCGGCCAAACCCCCGTCATCCTCCACTTCCAGAACTCCGCCGGAAAACGCCTCTCCCTCCAGCCTTCCGAAACCTACCACGTAAAACGCTCCCCCGAACTCCACCACGCGCTGGATCGGTTTATGGAGGAATAGGTCGTCGAGGACAGGCGCGCCGTTAGGCGTTGCCTGCTCCGCCTGGTTCACCTTTT
>CAMBTF010000140.1 GCA_945870545.1 Akkermansia muciniphila | reverse complement strand
GAGCGGGACGCTCCTTGCACGGCCTGCGGCGGGACGCCGCAGCTACTTGTTTGGATGCGGGCGACCGGAGATCGCCTCCACGATCTTGCAGCTCCTCACGATTTCGCGGCGATCATCGCGACGGCCATGGCGGCGATGCCTTCCTTGCGGCCGACGAAGCCCATGGTCTCGTTGGTGGTGGCCTTGATCCCGACACGCTGCGGCGGGATGCCGAGGGCTGCGCCGATGTTTTTCTGCATCGCCTCGCGGTGGGGCAAGACCTTTGGCGCCTCGGCGATGAGGGTGGAGTCGATGTTTACCAACAAAAGATTTTCCTCCGCAAGAAGTTCGCGGCATTTCGCGAGGATCTTGAGCGAGGAGATGCCCTTGCAGGCAGGATCACCGGGCGGGAAATAATGGCCGATGTCCGCTTTCCCCATCGCGCCAAGCACGGCATCGGCGATGGCGTGGCAGAGCACATCCGCATCGGAATGCCCGTCAAGCCCGTGGCTGTGCGGGATCTCCACGCCGCCAAGAACCAGCGGGCGGTTTTCCGCGAAACGGTGAACGTCGTATCCGATGCCGATCATGGTTTTTAAATTCTAAATTCTAAATCAACAATCAACAATCAACAATCAACAATCAACAATCATCATTCGTAAATCATAGAGTCTTATCAGGGCGCTTCTCTACATCATCGCTTGACGATTGTTGATTGACGATTGTTGATTTTTGAATGGAAGAGCATTGGCGATTTCACTAACTCATAAAATCTCTTCAATGGGGATTTTCCCGTTGCTGGCGACGATGGCCCAGGAGTCCGCCTTGCCGGGTTTTTGCGTGAGGGTGACCTTGCCGCCCGCCGCCTCTACGAGAAGCTGGCCGGCGGCGATGTCCCAGAGCGAGATGGTGGATTCCACGTAGGCATCGAGCCGCCCGCTGGCGATGTAGGCCATACCGAGCGCGGCGGAGCCCATCATCCGCATCTTGCGGGCGCGCAGCGAGGCTTTGTGGAATCGGGCGATGCCGGTGTTGAGCGCCTCGGTGTCCTTGCCGCAACCGACGAAGAGGATGGATTCCTCCAGCTTTGTCCGCGGGCTGACTTGGATCGGCACGCCATCGAGCATCGGCGCGCCGCCTTTTTCCACCGTCCATGTCTCGCCGACCATCGGATCATGGATCACGCCGAGGGTGATCTCGCCATTCACACGCAGGGCGATGGACACGCAGAAATGGGGGATGCCGTAGAAGAAATTCACCGTGCCATCAATGGGATCGACGATCCATTGCCGCGCGGAGTCCTGGTTTCCCGCAATGCCTTCCTCGCCGTAAAGCGCATCGCCCGGGCGGGCGGTGAGAAGGATGTCCGTGATGAGATCCTGGGATTCCTTATCGAGGGCGAGCTTGATGTCGTGGTGCAGCGCCTCATCCACCACCAGCGATTTCCCGAAGTGCGCTCGCAGGAGTTTTCCCGCCGCGAGCGCGGCTTCGGTGGCGAGGGCAAGGTCGTTTTCCATACGCCGTGGGTAATGTGCCGGAGGGGCGGGGTCAAGGGCGGCGATGGGGAGCGCACGCGCCCTCGCGTGCTGTTTCCGGTGCCCTCGCCGGAAACTTGTCGGTTCCATCCTGTGCGCTGGGATCTCATCAAAACACTCTTCTCATAGAGCCGCCGAACCGCGAGGGCGCGCTTCGGAGCACGCGATGGCGCGTGCGCTCCCCGCTAAAAACGCTCCGCCCACCGAATAAAATTACATCCATGAAATCGGCTTATGTTTCAATCCGCGCCCCGCCCCCCCGCGTGGGGGGCGATCCATTGCCCACCGTCCGACCACCGTGTGGGCGTGGAAGCGCATGGAGGGTTGGGTGGAAGAAAGGGGTTGCAAACCCCTTCTCCGTATTACCGCGCCGCGACGAGGTCGTAACCGCGCCAGTCGCCGATGGTGACTTCCGCGAACGAGCCGACGGGGAGTTTCTCATCGACCATCACGGAGCCGTCGATTTCGGGGGCGTCCCATTCGGTGCGGCCTACGCCTTTCTGCTCGACGAGGACGCGGACTTTTTTGCCGACCTGGGCCTGGTTCGTTTCCGAGGCGATTTTCTGGAGGGCGGACATGGAGCGCGACCAGCGGCTTTTGCGGGTCATGTGGTGGAGGTGGCCGTCGAGCTTCACGGCGCGGGTGCCTTCTTCCTTGGAGTATTGGAAAACGCCGGCGCGTTCGAAGCGGAATTCTTCGATGAAATCCAGCAGTTCCTGGAAATCCTGCTCGGTCTCGCCGGGGAAACCTACGATGAACGTAGTACGGATGCCGAGGCCGGGGATGCCCGCGCGCATGCGGCGCAGAAGATCGCGGATGTAATCGCCGGAGGTCACGCGTTTCATGGCGGTGAGCATGCGGTCGGAAATGTGCTGGAGCGGGATGTCCACGTATTTCGCGACCTTATCGCACTCGGCGATCGTTTCGATCAACTCGTCCGACCAATGGGCGGGGTGGGTGTAGAGCAGGCGCACCCAGAAATCGCCTTCGATCTTGTTGATCTCGCGCAGGAGGGTGCAGAGGGAGTTTCCTTTTGAGGAATCGACTGGAGAGCTGGGGTTGGGGCGCTGGCCTTCCCATTGATCCATGCCGAAGTAGGTGGTGTCCTGGGAAATGAGGTTGATCTCTTTCACGCCGGATTTCACCAGCGCCTCGACCTCGCGGAGGACGGATTCCTGGGTGCGGGAGCGGTGCGTGCCGCGGATTTTCGGGATGATACAGAAGGTGCAGGTGTGGTTGCAGCCCTCGGCGATTTTCACGTAGGCGTAATGATCCGGCGTGAGGCGGAAGCGCGGGGTGGTGTAGTCCGGGACGTATTTCGGCTTCAACGTGACGAAATCGCGCGGGTCGTTGGTGGCGGCGGGGCCTTCGGTTTTCTGGACTTCGGCGGAGTTCTTTTTCCCCAGCAGATTCTCGATGATGGGGGCGACCTTGGTGATCTGGTCGAGGCCGATGAAGGCGTCCACTTCCGGCATGATGCCGGGAAGATCCTTTGCGAAACGCTGCGAGAGGCAGCCTGCGACGATGATTTTTTGCTTCGCGCGCTCCGGGTTCTCGCCGCGCTCGTTCACCGCGCCGAAGATGGCGTCGATGGATTCCTGTTTCGCCATGTCGATGAACGAGCAGGTGTTGACGATGAGCACATCGGCGAGCTCCGGATCTGGCGTGAGTGCCATGCCGGCCTGTGCGAGGTGGCCGATCATCACCTCGGAGTCGATGAGGTTTTTGGCGCACCCCAACGATATCAATCCCACGGTAGTCTGTTGCATAAATTTTTCCTATCAGAGCTGCGGCGGGATGATCAGCTCGTCACCGGCCTGCGGCGGCACTTGGCCGAAGCCGGGCATGGGGCTGGCGATGGCGCCCTCGGGGGTCACATCGCTGATCTTCACGCGGCCGAGGATGCCGGTATTGCGGCGGATCGCGAGGATGGTGCCTGACTGCACTTGCTCGGGCCTGACCACCTCGATGGTCAGGAAATCTCCGACTTCCGGATTTTCGATGAAAGAAGATACCCGACCGATCAGGAGGGCATCACGGATCAGGCGGGCGCGGCGCAATTCGTTGTCGTTTTTCTCAAGTTCACGACCACCGATGAAGCCGGCCTCGTCGCGGTAGGTGTCGGCCTTTTTCTGGGCGTCGGCTTTTTCCTCGGCGAGTCGTGCCATCTCCGCTTCTTTCGCGGCGAGCTCGGCCCTCATTTTCTCTATTTCAGACGGGCCGCCTGTTTGGGGCGTGGAGTTCGAGAGGAGTTGCTGGCGCTGTTTCTCAAACTCAAGGTTATCCTGCTGCAGGCGGAGCTGGTCAAGCTGGGCTTGGAGCCGTGCGATCTCGTCCTGGGGTGCGTTTTTTACCCCTTCCTTCATGCCTTGGAAAGAAAGCACCACCGCCGCAAGCAGCAGCGCGAAGGTGGCTCCCAGTAAGATCGTCATCGTGTTCACGGGAGGAAAATGTCCGGAGCGGCGCACGATGTCAACGAGTCCCTCAGGGTTGAAAATTCAACTTTTAAACTTTAAACTTCAAGGAAGAGGGCTTCGCGCCTCCGAGACTCCTTGGAGAAAAATTTCCGGGGATGGCGCGGTTCGGTGTTGGACGGGGGCGGGCGGATATCGGAAAGTCCCGCCCGTGGACTTGTTTTCCGACATCCCCAAGAAGCCGGTGAAAGCGCTTTCCGTGACGCAGCTCGTCAGGAAAATGAAGCGGGCGGTGGAGGCGGAGGTGGGCAAGCTGTGGATCGAGGGCGAGGTCTCGAACCTCACCAAGCAAGGCAGTGGGCACTGGTATTTCTCGCTGAAAGACGAGGGTTCGCAGATCCAGTGCGCGATGTTCCATGCCCGCAACCGGGAGGGTTCCGAGGCGCTGGAGAACGGCGCGAAGGTGCGGGTTTTCGCGGAGGCGACGATCTATGAGGCACGCGGGCAGCTTCAGGTCATCGTGGAAAAGGCGGAGCGCGCCGGCTTGGGCGATCTGCAGGCGCGCTTCGAGGCACTGAAGCGGAAACTGCATGCCGAGGGGCTTTTCGATGCTTCGCGGAAAAAGGAGCTGCCTGTTTTTCCTCGCGTCATCGGCATCGTGACCTCGCCGACGGGCGCGGCGATTCAGGACATCCTCAACATCCTCAAGCGGCGTGCGCCGTGGGTGCAACCAGTGCTTTTCCCCGTCCGCGTGCAGGGGAGGGGAGCCGAGCGGGAAATCGCGCAGGCCATCGCGAAGATGAACGCGCCGGAGCGTTACGGTTATCCGCGCTGCGATGTGCTGATCGTTGGTCGCGGCGGGGGCTCGTTGGAAGACCTGTGGTGTTTCAATGAGGAGGCCGTCGCCCGCGCGATCGCGGACTCGGAAATCCCGGTCATTTCGGCGGTCGGGCATGAGATCGATTTCACGATCGCCGATTTCGCGGCGGATCTGCGGGCACCGACACCGAGCGCCGCCGCCGAGATCGCGGTGCCGGATCTCGCGGAGCTACGCGGCACGTTGCTGAATCTACGCAACCGCCTTTCCCGCTCGCTGCGGCATCTTCTCCGCGAGCCCTCGCAACGCCTCGACACCGTCCGGATTGATTTGGCGGCGGCGGCGGAGGCCGCGCTTCTCGCCCGCCACCGGCTGCTACAGCAATACATGATCCGCCACCGCGCCCTGCACCCGGCGAATATCCTGGAAAGGCGCGTTGAGAAACTCGGTTCCCTGCGGAAGCATCTGCAGAACCTTGCCGCGCAGGGCATTTCCCGGAACACAGAGAATCTCAAGCGTCTCGAAAACATGCTCCGCACCCTCGGTCCGGAGTCCGCCTTCAAGCGCGGCTTTTCCATCACGCTCAACGCGGACGGCTCCATCCTCCGCAGCGCAAAAGCCGCGAAACCCGGCCAGATTCTCCGCACCAAACTCATCGACGGGGAGGT
>CAMBTF010000139.1 GCA_945870545.1 Akkermansia muciniphila | reverse complement strand
GGATGGTTATCCGCTGATTGTCGATTGTTTCGATAAGGGCTGCATCCATTCCCAGAACGTGCTCACTGATCCGTCCAACGACCTTAGCCGCGAGCAGCGCCAGGCGCTGGAGGGCAGCGCGGATCTCGGAACCATCCTGTTGCGGATACTCAACAACCTCATGGACGCGTTTGTTAGGCTGGGCCGCGGGGAGGACGCCGCGCTCATCGGAGAAATGCGCGACTCCATGGCCATACGGCGCGGCGCGTGATTTTTCGTTTGCCATGTCGTTCCGGCGCGAGTTATTTTTTCCCATCCAAAGCCTCGGTAGCTCAGTTGGTAGAGCAGAAGACTCTTAATCTTTTGGTCCTTGGTTCGAATCCAAGCCGGGGTACTTCCTTATCCATCCTAAATCCCGCAGTTGAAAAACGACCGATGCGCGGGCTGGATCATTTTTAGACCGTCTGTCAAAAGTCCTTTCCTATTGAACCTGAAAACCGAAATGGGACCAGGGATCCGACTTCGCCACCTCCTACGCCAAGGCTTCCTCCTACGCCAAGGCTTCGGCGGACAAGACGGCGGACAAGACGGCGGACAAGACGGCGGACAAGACGGCGGACAAGACGGCGGACAAGAAAGCTTCGATTGGCAGGAAGATCGCAGAGATACCGCAGAGGTTGATTTAGGTTTTTGCTGGGATCTGGATATCGTAACATGTCACGGTCTTTCACCTATTGAGTGAAGGCGCATCATTTCGGTTTGGTTGTGAAAACCAAAGGAAATCAAGGTTTTCTCGATAGTCGAACGATCCTCAGCTGCGGATTCTAGGGTGAAGGAGCTATGGACACCATGATCGATGCCAGGCTACGCTGTGGGTATGTTCAACATTGTCCTAGTGGAGCCGGAGATTCCGCATAACGCGGGGGCGGCGGGGCGGCTGGCTCTGGCCACCGGTTCGGCGCTGCATCTGGTGAAGCCGCTGGGTTTCTCGCTGGAGGACAAGTATGTGAAGCGCACTGGGCTGGATTACTGGCAGGAGGTGGATCTGCATGTCTGGGAAAACTTCGCGGAGCTAGAGGCGGCGATGGCGGGGAAGGGGATGTGGTTCCTTTCCACGAAAGCATCGAAAACTCCGTGGGAGGCGGATTTCCAGCCGGGGGATTGCCTGGTGTTCGGCAAGGAGACGAAGGGCTTGCCGGAGGAGATGGTGGCGGCGGCGGGCGAACGGGCACTGAGGATCCCGATGAGTCCCGGCGGGACGCGAAGCCTGAATCTTTCCACCGCGGTGGCCATCGTGCTCTATGAAGCGGTCAGGCGACAGGCACCGGGCTGGTGAAGTATGGGTCTCACTTTTGTCATTCTACCAGATCCTCGGAAGTGACCAGAACCATAGTTCATTCGTAGCATTTCTCCCGGATCAATTCGCCCTCGATGACCACCGTCTCGCCGATGAATCTGGCGAAGGGCTCCTTGGAAAGCTTTCTCACATCATCCGGGGAGAAAACCTACGGTGTATCCACTGCGGCGGGAGGAGTCTTTGGGGTGGCGGGAGCTTTCGCTGCGGCGCGGGCGGCTTCCTTTTCGAGCGCGAGTTTCTTTGCAAGCGCGTTCACGTCGGAAACCTTGCGCTCGGTTTCCTTGGTGGGTTGCGGTGTGAGGTCGGGGACGGGGAGAGGAGGTGAGATCCTTCCATTTTCGGATTGGGGTGATGCTGAAGTAGCCTTCGCTGAAATGCGGAAATAGGCTAGTCCTCCCACGGCTAGCAGCAGACCGAGACAGGCGGCGATGAGGATCGGCGAGATGGAGGGGGGTTGTTTCAGGATCACCGCAGGCTCCGATGCAACCGGTGGAGCGGAAGAGGGTTTCGGTGGCGGCGGTGTTTCGTTTGCGGTGGTAAAAGTGGGCAGTGATTCGAGAGCTTGGGCGAGGCTCGCGTCCGGATTGTTCTTCATCCATTTCAGCCATCCGCCCAAACCATGACCCGCGTTGACACCGATGAGCTTGCCTTTCCATCCGGCCAGATGTTCGCCGAGGTCAACGATCGCGGCGAGCTTGCGCGATCCGAATTCCGCGCCCAGCCATTTGTAAGGCGAGAGCCAGAAGACGAAGCTCTTGCCGCTTTCCTCGGAGCCTACGAAGATCGAATCGGTCTCTGTTTCCACCCAAACCGCCTCTTCGCGTAGGATTTCGGAAAGCGACAGTGAAACCTCCAGCGCGAGTCGGAGCAACTGGATGATCAGCCTTGGATCGAGATTCTCGCCGGCCAGCACATCGTCCAGCTTGGCGCCATCCACCCATTCCGCGACGATGTAAGGCATTTTGTCGATGGGATCGACCGCGCCGCTGAAAACGGATCTCAGTGAAGGGTGGGTGACACCCAGGAGCCTGTGCGCCGCGATACGGAATGCGTCCGCTTCATCCTCCATGAGACCGCCCCCATCCTGTCCGAAAGGGAAAAAGCGGCGCAGTGCGACCGTGTGCCCCCTCTCCAAGTCATGGGCGCGGAAAACGATTCCCCTTTTGTCTTGGGATACGATGTCCTCAATTTCGAAGCGGCTCATATACCTGCATTAGGTTAGCGGGACATTGCGTTTCTCCAAGCGATAAGCCTCAAGGCAGGATGGTGGAAAAACGGACGAACGAGGAGGGTTGATGAAAGTCGGGGTTCGTTCCCGTAAGCTTGTGGGCGCTGTGGAATGTCTGATGGGGGGAATTCAGGATCGCAGTTGCATTTGCGGTGGTTTCGATACCGAAGCGGATCTCCTTTTCCAAAAAGTCTAGCGGGACACGGAGTGCTGCACACCATACCCCATCGGAAACATCGCTCCAGTGGCTTGCAACGGTGGACTGGAAGTGTGGCTGTTCCCCGGCGCGGACACGCGGAGCGGTGAATTTTGCGGCCCACCATGCTCCGTTAGGGGCGAGGTTGAATTCGAGGTAAGCACCGCTTGCGGGATCGGCGAGGAAGAGTTCCGCGACGTCGTATTCCCACAGCCTTTCCGTGAATGAACCTGGCTCGGCATCGGGGCGGCACGTGGCCGACGCTTGCCTAGTGGCGACGAACCACAGGTTTGAGGAATCGGTTGCGATGGCGTAACACAGCGGAGGGTTGAGGACCGAGCCATGCCAATCCGAGTCCATCCCCATCACCGGCAGGTCGAGTTCGCCCCAGGTTAGCGAGGTGTCGGATCGCAAAAGTCGCATGGCAGAGGTTTGTCCGCCATCCGGGCGAAAAGGCGAGCAAGTATTCTCGTCCATAAAATTTTTCCCTCTTATTAGGAATTTGATGGCAAGTCGGCGCGGAATTTGCTGATGTGCGTCGAACTAAATAGATGTCCCGTCAGCGCTCAGGTTTTTACAATGCGATCGAGTATATCGGTCCTCGGCCGCAGAAGCCGAAAAAGACGAATTTTTTCGGGGGCTGGGTCATCGTTGTGATCGCGCTTGCTGCGGCTGTTTTCTTTGGGAAACCTCTGATTGGTGGCGTGTGGGCGGCAGACAAGTTGCCGACCAATGCGCAGGTGGAAATGATCGTGGGCCAGCTTGAGGAATCCGGCGGTTTTTCTGAAAAGCTAGCTGCCGAGGCGCTAAAATACTCCGGAAGCCAGGTCACCTACGATCCGGCCTATTACAATATCCAATACCCCGGTGGTGATGTGCCCGCCGCCAAAGGTGTCGCTGCCGACCTTCTGATTCGCTGCTACCGCAAACTCGGGATCGACCTTCAGAGGGAAATTCATGAGGATATGGAAAGTCACTTCCGTCTTTATCCCCAGTTGTGGGCGGCTGCTGCCCCGGACAGCAGCATCGATCACCGCCGCGTTCCGAACCTACAGCGCTTTTTCAGCCGCAAGGGTGAGACCCTTCCAGTCTCCTCAGATCCGTCCGATTACAAGGTCGGCGACATCGTGATTTGGGCTCTCTCGAATGCGGAGACACACATCGGCATCGTAGTCCCCTCCGCCCCGGGCGATTCGAGCAGCACCACCCCATGGGTTGTTCATCATCCGGCCGGTGGCGGCGTGAAATGGGAAAAAGCTCTCTTCGATCAGCAGATTCTTGGGCACTTCCGCTTTTCAGGTGAGTGAGGTCTGAGCGTCTGGTGCCGGTGCAAACACCCGTAGGCCTCTCCCGGTCAAAATCATATTGGTGAAGCGGGCGGGGTGTGGTTGTTTCGCTAGGGAAAAAACGATCACCGATGTCAACCTGGCGACCCATCGAAAACATACCGCGTTGGAAGCGATGGCTCCCAACGTGGTTGCACGCGCCGGTGGTGATCATGTTCCAGCTTTCGGTTGCGGCCGCGGTGATCGGGCTGGGAGTGGTGTTTTTCTATTTCATCCTCGCCTCGAGATTCGATCTCGATGAGGTGGCGAAGCTGCCCCGTGCCACCGTTTACCATGATCGTGCGGGAAAGGAGCTGGAGGTGCCCGGAGAGTCCGGGCGGCGGGTGGTGGAGCGCGGGGAGATACCGGAATTTATGGTGCAGGCGCTGGCCGCGCGCGAGGATGCGCGGTTTTTCGAGCACGGCGGGGTGGATGTGCGGGGCTTGGCGCGGGCGACGGTGCGCAACGTGAAGGATGGGGATTTCACCCAGGGAGCATCGACCCTGACCATGCAGCTCGCCCGCAACACCTATGAGATGCGCGCGAAATCGCTGCACCGGAAGGCGCTGGAGATTGCGCTGACGCTGCGGATCGAGTCCCACTACTCGAAGGATGAGATCCTCACGAATTACCTAAACCGCATCTACTATGGTGCCGGTGCTTATGGGGTGGAGCAGGCGGCGCGGACGTATTTCGGCAAGACGACTGCGCAGCTCCATCCCGGCGAGTGCGCGATGATCGTGGGGATTATCCGTGGCCCGCACCTTTTTTCTCCACGTAGGAATTTCGATGGGGCGATGGAGCAGCGCGACCAGACCCTCGCGCGGATGGTGGCCGCCGGTTTCATCACAAAGGAACGTGCGGATGATGTGAAGTCTATGGAAATAGGGCTTGTGAAGGAGGGGCAAACCGGCAGCCAACCCTCCTACGCGCTGCGGCAGGTGCGGTGGGAGCTTGAGAAGATCATGGAGAGGGAGAACCTCACCCTCAGCGGAATTCATGTCCACACCACACTCGATATCGGTTGGCAAACACGGCTGGAATCGGAGCTCGCCCGTGCGGTGGCGAACCTTGAGGCAGAGAAAGGCTGGCCGCATCCGAAGATCGGAGCGCACGAGGCGGGCGATGAAGCCGAGTATGTGCAGTTCGCCGCCGTGACGACGGAGACGAAATCCGGTGCGGTGCTGGCGCTGATCGGCGGGCGTGACTTCGCAGACTCGCGCTTTGACCGCAGCCGCTCGAAGCGCGATCTGGGATCCGCGTTCGAGCCTTTCGTAGCTGCGGCCGCAGCGGAGCGCGGGAAACTGGTCTTCGCGGGCAAGCCGGTTCAGACC
>CAMBTF010000138.1 GCA_945870545.1 Akkermansia muciniphila | reverse complement strand
CCGTAGATGAGGACGGTTTTCCGGTCCGCTTTGTGGGCGTTGCGGGCTACCACGATGGGGTTGCCGGGCGTCTCGTGAAGCTGGGTGTCCATCCCGGCGGCGGAGAGTTTCCCGACGATCCAGTTCGCGCAGTCGCGGACGTCGGACTTGTGATTTGAATCGGTGGAAACACTCGGGAAGGAGAGGAAAGCGAAGAGGTCTTGGAGTTCGGGAGTCATCGTTGGTGAAGCCTAGAACGGGTATGGCTCGCCGCAAAGAAAAACGATGAGGGACGGGGCGAGAAGTGAGGCGTGCCAGCTCCAGTGGGCAAATTCATTTAATTTCTTGAGTGATTTGCGAACCGACGGAAGTATCAACCCCATCATGAAATTAAAAATTGGGATCGGCGTGGCTTGCGGGCTTGCGATGGGAGTGGCTTGCGCAGAGGTGAAACTCGAAGCGGGCGAAGGTTTCCTGAAATTCACGGGCGGCGAGGGGCCGGGTAAAGGCAAGCACGTGTTGCTGCTCGCCGGTGATGAGGAATACCGTTCCGAGGAGGCCATGCCGCTGATGGCGAGGATTCTCGCGGAAAAGCACGGCTTCGACACCACGGTGCTTTTCTCCACTGACAAGGACGGCACAATCAACCCCGCCGCCGTCGCAAGCCTCTCCGGTGCCGAGTCGCTCGATTCTGCCGATGCCCTCGTGATGTCCCTGCGTTTCCGGCAATGGGACGATCCTACCATGGATAAGTTCAAGGCGGCTGTGGAGAAGGGTGTGCCGCTTGTTGCGCTCCGGACGAGCACCCATCTTTTTAATTTCCCCAAGGACAGCAAGTGGGCGGAATGGTCGTGGAACCATGAGTCAGGCGGCTTCGGGCGGACGGTGCTTGGAGAGACCTGGATCAGCCACTGGGGCAAACACAAAGGTGAAGCCACCCGAGCGGTGCGGGAGCCAGCACAGGAGAAAAACCCGCTTCTCAAGGGGGTGGTCGAAGCTTTCGGCGACACGGATGTCTACGAGGCAGCCCCCCCAGAGGACGCGATCATCCTGATGCGTGGGCTCGTCCTGAAGGATATGAAAGAGGACAGTGCACCCGCCGATCACAGCAAGAAAACTCACTCGGGCATTGAGCAGAAGGTAAATGAACCCGCGATGCCTGTCGCATGGTCGCGCGAGGTGAAAAACGCAGCCGGAACCACCAACAAGGTGCTCACGACGACAATGGGTTCCGCCACCGACCTGATGAGCGAAGACCTACGCAGACTGCTGGTGAACGGGGTTTTCTGGGGACTCGGCATCGAGATTCCAGAAAAGGCCGATGTCACCCTGCCGGAGGGCTTTACTCCCACCCAATATGGCTTCAACAGCCATAAAAAAGGGCTGAAGGCTGCGGATTTCGCGAAGTAACCGGCCTCGAAATCGCTCGGCGGCGGAGGGAAATATCCTTCCGTCGTTTTTTTATGCCGGAAAACGGCACTGAATCGGCTAAGTATGCCGCGACAAACGCACTTTCGCCATGCAGCAGGATTTGGAACTCGATACCCACCAGAAAGCCCTAAAAATCAATCTCGATCCGCGATGGTATGGAACCTTCGCCGAAATCGGAGCTGGGCAGGAGGTGGTTCGATGGTTTTTCCGTGTGGGCGGTGCCGCCGGAACTGTCGCGAAAAGCATGTCGGCTTATGACATGACCGTCAGTGATGCGATCTACGGCAGCGGCGACCGCTACGTTTCCCAATCTCGCTGCCAGGCGATGCTTGACCGCGAGTTCGGGCTCAATGTCGAGAGGCTCAAAACCCAGCGCGGCGACACCACTGCGTTTTTCGCATTCGCAGACACCGTCGTGGCGCGCTCTTTCCAAGGCGGCAACGAATGCCATGGATGGATGGGACTGAAATTCCAGTCCCGCCCTCACGATGAGCCGAGCCAGATCATGATCCATGTGCGGATGCTAGACGCCGAAGCCTCGCTCCAGCAGGAAGCACTCGGCATTGTGGGCGTGAATCTTCTTTTCGGTGGATTTTTCCTGCATCACGAACCCGAAAGCCTCGTGGAAAGCCTCCTCGACAAACTCACCACCGGCCGGGTCGAGATCGACATGATTAAATTCGAGGGTATCGAATTCCGTGCCGTGGATAACCGCCTCATGGCTCTCAAACTTGTCCAGCTCGGCCTGAGCGGCGCGGCGATGTTCGGAGCAAACGGTGAGGTGCTCCAACCTTCCGACGTGCTGTATAAAAAGGCGGTGCTGGTCGAGCGCGGCAGCTTCCGCCCGCCCACCCACGTGAATTTCGACATGCTCCAGTGCGCCCTGAAAAAATTCAAAAGCGACCCTTCTGTCGCCGACAAGGAGGTGCTGCCCATCTTCGAGTTGACCATGCGCAACCTGCTGGCCGGCGGAAGGGATGTGGATCGCAGGGATTTTCTCGCCCGTGCCGATCTGCTGGCCGCCTGTGGGATGACGGTCCTTATTTCGGACTATTTCGAGTATTACCGTCTCGCTGCCTACCTTTCTTGGCGCACCAAGGAACGGATCGGAATTGTGATGGGCGTGCCTTCACTCGTCGAACTCTTCGATGAAAAATATTACACCTCCCTGCCCGGCGGTATTTTGGAAAGCTTCGGACGCCTTTTCAAACATGACCTCAAGCTCTACATCTATCCGCTGCTCGACGGTGCCAGCGGTAAAACCATTACCAAGGACTCCATGAAAGTGGCTCCAGAACTGGAGAAGCTCTATGGCTATCTAGCCGATCGCGGTAGCTTCGTTGATCTCGATAACTACAACCCCAATTTCCTGAGCATCTTCTCACGTGATGTCCTCGCCAAGATCGCCGTCGGCGAACCATCCTGGGAAAGCGGAGTTCCCAAAGAGGTAGCGGAACTCATCAAGGCGCGGCGCTTTTTCGGATACAAGCCCGCCTGAAAGTTCATTTTTCCCGCCATCGCAGCGTGATATCTCCATAAGCATCGATCCGGCGGTCCCGGAAAAAAGGCCAGATCCGGCGAAAATCTTCCACCTGCTTGAAGTCGATGTCGTGAAGGAGGATTTCCTCCTTTTCCACGGAAGCCTTCGCTACGATCTGACCGTAAGGATTCGCCACGAAAGATTGCCCCCAGAACTCGGTGCCGTCGTGAGTACCCGCCCTGTTGACTGCCGCCACATAACATCCGTTGGCCACCGCGTGCCCGCGTTGAACGGTCTCCCACGCGCAGTGCTGCGCCTCGCCGAGCGCTGCTTTTTCCTGCGGCAGCCAGCCAATGGCAGTTGGATATATGATCAGCTCCGCCCCTCCTAGCGCCATTAGGCGCGCGGCCTCGGGATACCATTGATCCCAGCAAATGAGCACGCCGATTTTTCCGAAAGCAGTGTCCCACACGGGCCAGCCGCTGTCGCCAGGCGTGAAATAAAATTTTTCCTCAAAACCGGGATCCTGGGGAATGTGGGACTTGCGGTAGAGTCCTAACAGGCTGCCATCTGCATCGTGAATCGCCGCCGTGTTGTGGTAAAGTCCCGCGCCGCGGTGCTCAAAGAGCGAAGAAACAATCACCACGCCCAGCTCCGCAGCCAGCGCTCCGATCCGCTCCGTGACC
Source organism: Akkermansia muciniphila (assembly GCA_945870545.1). Lineage (GTDB taxonomy): Bacteria > Verrucomicrobiota > Verrucomicrobiia > Verrucomicrobiales > Akkermansiaceae > Luteolibacter > Luteolibacter muciniphilus_A. The sequence continues at coordinate 1,866 of CAMBTF010000138.1, read as the reverse complement.
GGCCCAGGTAAACGGTCTGCGAGATCGAACAATGCGGTATCCTCGACCGTGCAGAAATACGGCGTCAGGAAAAGCTCCTGCGTAGCAACGATCCGGGCACCCTCCGCCGCCGCTTTGCGGATCAGCCTTTCGTGGTGGTCGAAGGATTCATCCTTTGTGGTGAATGTATTGCTCTGTAGTAGGGCGATTCTCGGCATGGCTGATCTAGTTGCAGAAGGTTGGCAGCTTTTCCCATGGAGTTCAAGTATTGGCTGTCAGCTTGCTGAGAAGCCGGAAATCCTCGGCAAGAAGGGGTTATTACTACTGCATTCATAGTAGATTCACACAAAACATCGGACAACATACTGTAGGTCTAGTAGATTACTCGGGGTGGCTTCGTCCGCATTTCACGAGTATTCAGCAGCTGAAACCGGAAAAGTATCCGGCATGGAGCGAATATCCCGATTTAATGATCGGAAATCACCTCCTGATCGCCAGGCTGAAACCCGAGAATCCCTTATCCTTTCGAGGATTTCTGGCCGTGATGAAAAAAAATCAAAAAAACGCTAAAAACAGATTGACCCGCCCGGGGAAGTGCGTTTAGGGTTTGCCCGTCGCCACGACATGTGACGGCGCGAGAGACAGACGGTCGATCGCGGTAAGCAATTACCCGATCGGCTTTTTAGTCCCCTCATACCAAGCTCTTTGACAGTGTGACTCAGCAATTTCAATGCCAAACAGCATCGTAAATAGCTGAGATGAAGAAAAAGATTAAATTGTGCGCTGCGCGAAATGTCGCGCAGTACGTCGGGAACCCTGCCTTCGGGCAAGGATCCCGATAAGGTCAATTTGGAATACGATATCCTAGAAGTCTTAGGACTTCGAAAGATACGCCAACCGAATTTTTTTACGGAGAGTTTGATTCTGGCTCAGAACGAACGCTGGCGGCGTGTTTAAGACATGCAAGTCGCACGGAATCATTTTAGTAGTAATACTCGAATGGTTTAGTGGCGCACGGGTGAGTAACACGTGAATTACATGCCCTTCAGTGGGGAATAGCCCAGGGAAACTTGGATTAATACCCCATAGTCTCGCAAGAGTAAAGGTGGCGTAAGCTGCCGCTGAAGGATTGGTTCGCGCCCTATCAGCTTGTTGGTGAGGTAACGGCTCACCAAGGCTACGACGGGTACCTGGTCTGAGAGGACGATCAGGCACACTGGAACTGAGACACGGTCCAGACACCTACGGGTGGCAGCAGTCGAGAATAATTCACAATGGGGGCAACCCTGATGGTGCAACGCCGCGTGGAGGATGACGGTCTTCGGATTGTAAACTCCTGTCATCTGGGAGAAAGACCTGGCCGTGAATAGCGGACAGGGTTGATAGTACCAGAAGAGGAAGGGACGGCTAACTTCGTGCCAGCAGCCGCGGTAATACGAAGGTCCCAAGCGTTGTTCGGAATCACTGGGCGTAAAGGGAGCGTAGGCGGCGCGGTAAGTCAGATGTGAAATCCCGGGGCTCAACCCCGGAACTGCATCCGATACTGCCGTGCTTGAGCAATGGAGAGGTAGCTGGAATTATCGGTGTAGCAGTGAAATGCGTAGATATCGATAGGAACACTCGTGGCGAAAGCGAGCTACTGGACATTTGCTGACGCTGAGGCTCGAAGGCTAGGGGAGCAAAAGGGATTAGATACCCCTGTAGTCCTAGCAGTAAACGGTGTGCGCTTGGTGTGAGGGGATTCGACCCCCCTTGTGCCGGAGCTAACGCGTTAAGCGCACCGCCTGGGAAGTACGGCCGCAAGGCTAAAACTCAAAGAAATTGACGGGGACCCGCACAAGCGGTGGAGTATGTGGCTTAATTCGATGCAACGCGAAGAACCTTACC
>CAMBTF010000137.1 GCA_945870545.1 Akkermansia muciniphila | reverse complement strand
GTTTCCAGAACATGCGGTCGCGCCAATCGGCGAAGGTATCCACATGCGGAGCAAGCCGTGAGCCGGGCGCGACATTGTCCCCCGCGACCAGAATCTCGTTGAGACTTTCCTCGGTGCTCAGCGCGCGGACGCAGGGGAAACGGGCGGCGAGGTTTTTCCGGGTGGCGGATTGCTTCGCGCGGTGGCCGGGGCCTGTGACGAGGTTCAGCGCGAGGAGGCCGCCGGGCGCGAGGGAGTTTTTCAGTAGGCCGAGCCAATCTGCATCGCAAGTGTCGGCGCGGAAAACATCCTCATCCCCGGCGAGGTAGAGGTCGTCGATGATCACGTCGAAACGGCGCTTGTTCTGTTTCATCCATGCATAGGCATCGGCGATGATAATCTCCGCGCCCGTTTCGCCGAGGTGCATCTCCTTTTCCGCTAGCGCGATGAGTTCCGCGTCGAGGTCGATGCCCGTCAGGGAAGCCTCCGGCAAAAGGTGGTGCAGGGTGCGCAATGCCGTGCCGCCCGCCACGCCGAGCATGAGGATGGAGGCGGGCTTTCCGGAGGGGCGCAGCATGGCCGCAGCAGCGAGCAAATCCCACGCGAGTCCGGTCAGGAAACGTTTCTCGTGATAGGAGGCGTGGATCGCCCCCGCCACGCGGAACTCGGTCGCGAGCGCTGATTTCCAGACCGCGATGCGCTGGAATCGGGTTGGGAAATCGCCTGTTTTCCGCATTTGAAAACCAGCTAACAGGAACGGGCGCGCAGGGAAAGGAGGATTTCTGCGAACCATTGGCGGCCGAAAACCGAGCCGATGGTGCGCGGCCATCAGACAAAACCCCACCCACCACCCTACCCTTCTGGACGGAGCCGTTTTTCCTGTTTCCGCATAACGACCCCGCTTGACGGGAGCGCGCTACCCGCCTTTACTAAGTGGCGCACGGCGTTTCTCCCGGTTCCCGTGCCGTTAAAGTTCCGAACCCCAATCACCGCCATGAAATCCAAGTTTCTTCTCAGCCTCCCGCTCATCGGCTGCCTTGCCTTCGCATCATGCTACCAAATCCCCGACAAAACGCGCGGGACGAAGCCTCCCACAGAGGTCGAAACCGTCACCAGCCAGGATCAGCAAAAGATCCAGGAGCAGCGTGACCGGATGAAGGAGAATGAGGAGAAGGTGAAAACCGAAGCGACCACGGACGTTCCGAAGGAAACTCCTGAGACCACCACCACCACCACAACGCCCGACAAGCCCGTCGAGAAGCCCCGCAGCGATTACTCCTTCGCGAATGCCGTTCCCGGCAAAGAAGGCTTCGTTTTCAGCCCGTATAACAACAAGCTCGTAGATGTCCGCGACATCCCCAGCGGCACGCTTGTTCAAGATCCCACCTACCCGGCCTCCGAGAAAAAGTATTTCCGCGTGCCGTAAGGATTCGCCGAACCCAAACAACACGAACTTTCCCACGACCGGGTCCAAGCCCTTGGATCCGGTCTTTTTTATGAGCCAACCTTTCCAGAAAATCGGCATCCTCGGCGGCGGCCTGCTAGGCGGTTCCGCGGCGCTCGCTTTGCGGGCAAAAGCCGATGTCCGGCTGTGGATACGGAGACCCGAAGCTGTGGACGCCGCGCAACTCTCCGGCTTGGATTTTGCCACCGGTGACCTGAAGGAAGCCGTTGCGGACACCGATCTGCTCATCCTCGCCGTGCCCGTCGGGGCGATGCCTGCCCTGCTCTCTGCGGCGATGGCAGCGGGCTTGCCGAAAGCGTGCCTCGTCACCGATGTGGGCTCCGTAAAGGCCGCACCGCACCGCGATCTCGCGCCCGCTCTCGCGCAAAACGGCAACCCGTTCATCGGCAGCCACCCGATGGCCGGCTCCGAACGCAACGGCCTAGCCGCCGCCCGCTCCGACCTTTTCCAGAACGCCGCCTGCCTGCTCACCAATGATTCCGGCGCGCCGCCGGATCTTTGCACGGCGCTGGAAGATTTCTGGAAAGCCCTCGGCTGCCGCACGAAATGGCTCGGCGCGGCGGAGCATGACCGACTGGTCGCCCGCATCAGCCACCTGCCGCATGTCACCGCCGCCGCGACGGCTTTTGGAGCACTCTCTGCCGACACCGCTTCGGGAATCCTTTCCGGCGGCGGTCTGCGCGACACCACCCGCGTGGCCGGGGGAAATCCCGAGATGTGGGCCGAGATCCTGCTGGAGAATCGGGATGAAGTCGCCCGCTCCGTCCGCGAAACCATCGCCAAGCTTGATGAATTTCTTGTTGCCCTCGATGGGGCGAACCAAGAAGAACTCCGCAGCCTGCTCGCCGAAGCGAAAACGCTCCGCGACACCTTGCCGTAGAATTTTCCCACCCATGTCCACCCTCCGCGTCACAGCCATCTCCTCCCTCCATGCCGAATTCAGCGTGCCGGGCGACAAAAGCATCTCCCACCGCGCGGCCATCCTCGGCGGCTTGTCGAACGGGGTCTGCGAAATTTCCAATTTCCTGCCCAGCGAGGATTGCGTGAACACCCTCAAGGCGATGCGCTCGCTCGGCGCAAGCTTCGATGTCCTTGAGGAAATGGATGGCTACGGCCCTACAAAACTCCGCATCCACGGGCGCTCGATGAAACTCACCGCCCCGGAAGCGCCCATCGACTGCGGCAACTCCGGCACCGGCATGAGGCTCCTCGCGGGCCTGCTCGCCGGCCAACCCTTCACCTCCGAGCTGTTCGGCGACGCCTCGCTTTCCTCCCGCCCGATGGGTCGCATCACCATTCCGCTTGCGGAAATGGGCGCGAACCTGGAGACGCTCGGCGAGAAGCCGGGCTGCGCGCCTTTGCGCATCCACGGCGGCAAGCTGAACCCCATCACCTACGAAATGCCGGTCGCCTCCGCCCAGGTGAAAAGCGCGGTGCTGCTCGCCGGGCTTTTTGCCGAAGGCACCACCACCGTGATCCAGCCCGCCGCCACCCGCGACCATACCGAGCGCATGTTCGCAGGCTTCCGCATCTCCTGCCGCACCCACGGCAACACCATCTCCATGCCCGGCGGTCAGATGCCGGAGTCCTGCGATTTCACCGTCCCCGGCGATATCTCCTCCGCCGCTTTCTGGCTCGTCGCCGCCGCCGCCATGGACGGCTCCCGCCTGCTCATCAAGGACGTTGGCCTCAACCCCACCCGCACCGCCATCCTCAAAGTGCTCTCCCGCATGGGCGCTCACATGACGGAAATCCTCCACAACACCGAGGGCGAACCGATCGGAAACATCGAGCTCCACGGCGCGCCGCTGAAAGGCACCACCCTGCTGCCCGAGGAAATCCCCAACCTCATCGATGAGATCCCCGTCATCGCCGTCGCCGCCGCGCTGGCCGAGGGCGACACCCACATCCGCAACGCCCGCGAACTGCGCGTGAAGGAAACCGACCGCATCACCACCACCGTCGAGAACCTGCGTAAAATGGGAGCCGATGTGGAGGAGTTCGAGGACGGCATGACGATCCACGGCGGGAAGCCGCTCAAGGGTGCCGAGATCGAGTCGCACGGCGATCACCGCATCGCCATGGCCTTCGCCATCGCCGGGCTTTTCGCGAAAGGCGAGACCGTCATCCACGGCACGGACTGCATCAACACCTCCTACCCCGGCTTCGCCCACCACCTCGACGCCATCCTCCGCGAGCGCCGCAACGCCGGGGACTTTATCCTGCCCACCATCGAGCCATGAAGTTCCACGCCATCGCCATCGACGGCCCGGCGGCCTCGGGGAAAAGCACGCTCGCCCGCACCCTCGCCGAACGCCTCGGCCTCGTCATGGTGAACTCCGGCGCGATGTACCGCGCCGTCACATGGAAAATCCTCCGTGAGGAAATCGACCCCGCCGACACGGCCGCTGTCATCCGCCTGCTCGATGGAATGGACATCCACTGCGGCCATGAAGGTAGCGTCTCCAACATCCGCATCGACGGCACCGATCCCACCCCTTTCCTCCGCGAGCCGGAGATCAACGCGAACGTCTCCACCGTCTCGGCCATCCCGCAGGTGCGCGAAAGGCTCGTCGCCCTCCAGCGCGATTACCTGAAGCGCACCCACGTCGTCATGGAAGGCCGCGATATCGGCTCTGTCGTTTTCCCCGACACCCCTTTCAAGATCTACATCGATGCCGATCCCACCGTCCGCGACGAACGCCGCTCCGGCGAGGGCGAGATCGATTCCGTCTCCCAGCGCGACGCCGCCGACAGCTCGCGCAAGACCGCTCCGCTGATGGTCGCGGACGGCGCCACAAAACTCGACACCTCCGCGCTCACGATCAGCGGAGTGGTTGACGCGGCCATCGGTATCCTAGGCAAGCAAGGTTTCCCCCTTCCACAGCACTTACCCGCAGAGGAACCGCCCACTCCCATGCGCTGGATCTACTGGCTCGGCTGGATGTCCTTCGGCGCCGCCTACCGCACCCTTTTCGGACTGCGCGTCATCGGAAATGAAAACCTGATCAAGGCCGGCCCGGTACTCATCGCCTCCAACCACCAAAGCTTTCTCGACCCGCCACTCATCGGGAACCTCTACCAGACCGAGATGGTTTACTTCGCCCGCAAGACCCTCTTCAAAGGCTTCGGGAAATGGCTCTACCCGCAGTGGAACGCCATCCCCATCGACCAGGACAAGCCCGACACGAGCTCCATGAAGGCGGCGATCCGCAAACTCAAGGAAGGCTGGCGCGTCCTCGTTTTCCCGGAAGGCCAGCGCACCCTCGACGGCAGCATCAACGAGGCCGCTCCCGGCATCGGCATGATCGCCGCCAAGGCCGGCGTGCCCATCCAGCCCGTCCGCATCTTCGGCGCCGACAAGGCTTTGCCGCGTGGCTCTGGAAAAATCTCCTTCGCCCGCATCACCGTAAAAGTCGGCCCGCCCATCCTGCTCACCCCCGAGGAATTCAAGGCCTACTCCAACAAGGAAGGCTATCTGGCTCTCACCGAGCGGATTATGGATGGGATTAAGGCGCTTTGAGGCGGTCAGTAAACGGGTTCTTCGTAGGACTCCTCATTGCTTCCTCGGGCGCTGTAATCATCCTCAAGCGGCGGAGCTTTCATGAAGCCCTCCTCGTGGGCGACATACCCCGCAGCTGCTCCGACCAGAAGGGGGACGCAGGAACACAGCGATAGGAAGAGCGTGATTACGGAAGCGCAAACAATGATCGGTTTGTATGGGTTCCCTTTCATAGACGGCGGAGAACCATGCTGCTATTCCTCTACTTTCTTGATCGGGTTCGTTACCCGGTAACCTTCGTCGTGTGCCACGTAACCCGCCGCCGCTCCGGCGACCAAGGGCAGGCAAGAGTTTAACCCCAGCAGCGCTGCTCCGGCCAACGTGAAGAGGATGATGTTTTTTGGAGATGTTTTCGTTTTCATAGGATGTTTGGTGTTAATCATTCCGCCAGAGCGGCTTCGATCGCTTTCTTCAGCTCATCGCTGTCAGGCTTGGTGGCGGATTCGAACCGGGCGACGGGCTT
>CAMBTF010000136.1 GCA_945870545.1 Akkermansia muciniphila | reverse complement strand
TGCGACGCCTCGACCCTTTCCTGCCTGAGTGGCTGTAGTGTGATGCCGCCGCCCGAATGGATCTCTAGGTTCACCTCATCCCCCGTTTTCAGCCGCGCAAGTTCCATGATCGTGTTGTCGAAAATGATCCCCTGCGAGTTCCCGATCTTCGTAATTTTCTTAATCATGCGGTAATACTACGTTTTACATCTCTGGGATCAAGTGCCAAAAAAAGAGCCAGACGGATCCCGCCAGGCTCTTCCTTAGAGTTTAAAACTTAAAACTTAAAGTTTCTCAAAGCTGCACATTCCAGCGCAGCAGGCGTCCCCACTTGTTCCACTCGGTGGTGACCACATTGCCGTCCTTGTCGAAGGTCGCGCCGTGGGGGGAGGTGGTGATGCCTTTGCGCCATTTGTCGGGGGCGACATTGTTGGTATTGAATTCCTTGGGGTTGTCGTTCGCGCCGAGGCGCTTGAGCACTTTGCCTTCCTTGTCCAAGATGCTGATGCCGCTGGCAAGCTGGGCGACGCAGACGAGATCCCCGTGGAAATCGACGGTGCAGGGCTTGAGGATGCCGGTGGCGTAAACGCTGAGGAAATTGCCTTCGAGATCGAGGTGGATGAGGCGGTCGTTTGTGCGGTCGCAGACAAGGATGCGGGCCGGTTCGAAACGGGTGTCGAACGCGAACTTATGGGCGGTCTTGAGATTCCATGGTTCGCCTTTGCCCGCCGTCGCGCGCTTGAATTTGCCGTCGGCTCCGAAGATCAGGAGACGGTCGGAGGCGTATCCGTCGATGAGATAAATATCACCGTTCGGCGCGCGGTCGGCGTGGGTCAGTGCGAATTTAGTGCCGATCTCCGGCGGGATCGCGGTTAGAGGAATTTCCAGCAGGACCTCGCCGCTGAGCGAGAGCTTGAGGAACGCGGTGGTCTGGTCTCCGAGGCAGGCGGCGTAGATCAAGTCCTTGCCGTCCTCCTTGACCATCGTGAAGCCATGGAAATTATTGCGGGCGTTAGGAAGGTTCCGCAGGTATTTCCCGGAGGCATCGTAAATCTGAACCCCGCTTTTTTCCCCGCCGACGACGGAAACGTAGAAATTCCCCTCCGAATCCACGTCGATCTCCCCATGGGAATCGCCGATGGTCTGAAGGCCTTCGGGCGTTGTCGGCCAGCCCTTCTGGAAATCATATTCGTGGGCGGCGGCGAAAGTCGCGAGCGCGACGCTGGTAAGCAGTGCTGTTTTCATAAGTTTCAAAATTTGAAAAACCAATTTTCAAGAAGACCGACTCGGTGATGTTGCACGCCGATTCGGATGCATCGATAACGGATCTTGGAAAAAAAATACAGAGTAAGCGAACCCCTCTTCCTTGAGATTTGAAATTTGAGTTTTGAATTTTAAGCGCACTTCGGGCAGGTCCCGAAAAACTCCAGCTCGTGGTAGAGTCCGCGGTATCCGGTTTTCTCACGGATCTCGTCTTCCAGCTTGTGGACGGGGCATGGCGCCTTGATGGATTCGATTTTCCCGCAGCCGGTGCAGATCAGGTAGTCGCTGTGTTTGCCGGGCTGGAGGAGGGTGAAAAAGGCCGCCCGCTCGTGGAGTCCGAGGCGGCGGATGATGGCGTGTTCGCAAAGGCGTTGGAGAAGGCGGTAAACCGTGGCCTTGTCGCATTGGTCGGAGAGGCGCTCGGAGGAAGCGAGTTCCGCGAGGGTCATGGGTCGGTCGGCCTCGATCAGGGTGGTGATGAGTTCCTCAAGCGCTTTCGTGCGGCGCAGGCCGACTTCCCGGCAGCGGGCGATGGCTTGTTTGACTGGGTTTTCCGGCATCGGTTTAGAACAGTCTGGTCTGGGTATCCTCGGATTTCAAGGGCGGAGGCGGCGCGCCGATTTTTTCGTAAGCGGCGGGCATCGCGGTGCGTCCGCGCGGGGTGCGCTGGATGAAGCCCTGCATGATCAGGAACGGCTCGTGCACTTCCTCCAGAGTCGCCGCGTCCTCGCCAACGGCGACCGCCAGCGAGCTGAGACCGACCGGGCCGCCGCCGAATTTGTAAATCATCACTTCGAGCAGGCGCTTGTCCATTTCGTCAAGGCCGTCGGAATCGATCTCGATCATCGCGAGCGCGGCGGCGGCGATTTCCCGGTCGATGATGCCATTGCCGCGCACCTGGGAGAAATCTCGCACCCAGCGCAGCAGGGCGTTTGCCACACGCGGGGTGCCGCGGGAACGGGCGGCGATCTCCAGCGCGCCGGGGCGGTGGATTTCCGTTTCCAGAAGTCCCGCCGAACGCTCGATGATATCGGCGAGTTCCTCGCGGTTGTAGTAGTCGAGCCGGTTGATCAGGCCGAAGCGCGAGCGCAGCGGCGCGGTGAGCATCCCGGAACGCGTGGTTGCGCCGACGAGGGTGAAGCGCGGCAGGTTGATCTGGATCGACCGCGCCGAGGGACCGGAGTCGATGATGATGTCGAGTCGGTAGTCCTCCATCGCGGGGTAAAGGTATTCCTCGATGGCGGGATGGAGGCGGTGGATTTCGTCGATGAACAGGATGTCGCCTTTCTGGATATTTGTGAGGATGCCGGCGAGGTCGCCCGCCTTCTCGATCTGCGGCCCGGAGGTGGTGTGCATCTGGGTGCCCGCCGCCTTGGCGATCAGGTTTGCCAGCGTTGTTTTTCCCAAGCCCGGCGGCCCGGAAAGCAGCACGTGGTCGAGCACGTCGCCGCGCCGTTTCGCCGCCTCCAGCATCAGCAGCACGCGGTCTTTCACCTTCTCCTGCCCGATGAACTCGGAAAACGCGGGAGGCCGCAGCGAGACATCGAAGGGTGTCGCGGGCGCGGTGGTGGTCTGTTGGTAAAAATTCTCGGGCATCCTTCGCGCAAAGGTTCTAGTCGATACGCCCGCCGAGGGGAAGGGCGGATTAGGGAGCGCCCGAATCTTGTTTGAAGCCTAAACACCAACGCCTGGGCTGAAGCTGTCCACTTCGCGCCGCCTACAGCGACGGCGACACTTCCGGTTCTGGGATTCAAAGGGAAACGGCAAGATTCCCCCGTCCCCACCAACTGCGGAATTGATCTCTATTTCCCGCCGCCTATCTTCCCCGCATGAGCGACACGACACTACGCATTTCCGACGACATCAAGACCGCCATGCGGGCGAAGGATTCCACCGCACTCAACGCCCTGCGCGCGTTGAAAAGCGCGATGACCAACGCCGCCATCGAGAAGGGCGGTCTGGGCACGGTGCTCGATGAACCGGAAATCCTCGCGGTGATCCGCAAACAGATCAAGCAGCGCCAGGACTCCATCGAGCAGTTCGAAAAAGCTGGCCGCGCGGAGCTCGCCGCGAACGAGAAGGCGGAGATCGCGATTCTTTCCGCCTACCTCCCGGCCGCGCTCACGGAAGAGCAGATTGTGGAAATCGTCGAGCAGGCGGTCGCCGAAACGGGAGCCGCCTCGAAGGCGGACATGGGCAAGGCGATGAAGCGCGCGCAGGAGCTTTCCGAAGGCCGCGCCGACGGCAAGCTGCTCTCCGCCGCCGTGATGAAACGGCTTGCGTGAGGGAACGTGGCGGCGGATTGCATCCGCCATGCCGAGGTCTTCATCGCCATGCCCGAGGATTTCAAGCCAGAGTGACAAACCGTTTCGCCATTGCCCATTCCCTAGGGCGTGCTAAATATCTGGCCGATGTTTGAGGTGAGACTGAAACCCGATATGGTCGAGCGCGCGCTGGTCGTGCGGCTGTATTTCGACAAAAGCGAGGAAGCGGAGTCCGCCTCGCTGCTGGCGGAGCTGGGCGAGCTCGTCTCCACACTCAGCATCGGCATCGCGGAGTCGGTGCTGGCCCGCTCGCGAGAGATGCATAAGAAATTTCTCTGCGGCACCGGCAAGGCGGCGGAGATCGTGGAGCTCGCCAAGGCGCACGAGTGCGACGTGATCGTAATCGACAACAACCTCTACCCTTCCCAGCAGCGCGAGTGGGAAAAACTCGCCGACCTCTGCGTGATCGACCGCGAGGAGGTGATCCTCGATATTTTCGCAAAGCGCGCCCACACCCGCGAAGCACGCCTCCAAGTGGAGCTGGCGCGGATGCAATACGCCCTGCCCCGCCTCGCGCGGATGTGGGGCCACCTTGACCGTGAAGGCGGCGGTGGTGGTTCCGGCGGCGGCGGTGGAGCTGAGCGCGGCATGGGCGAGAAACAGATCGAGATCGACCGGCGGCTCGCCCACATGAGCATCGACCGCTGCAAGCGCGAGCTTGAGATCGTCCGCAAACAACGCAAGACCCAGCGCAAGGAACGCGAGAAATTCGAGACACCCCACGCCTCCATCGTCGGCTACACGAATGCCGGCAAATCCACGCTGCTCAATCTCCTTTCCGGCTCCGACGTGCTCGCGAAGGACATGCTTTTCGCCACACTCGACACCACCACCCGCCGCATCGAGCTGCCCGACGGCCAGCCGCTGCTCATTACCGATACGGTGGGCTTTGTTAGAAATCTCCCCCACCGCCTCGTCGAAGCTTTCAAGGCCACGCTGGAGGAATCCGTGCTCTCCGATTTCCTCATCCATGTCCTAGACGCGACCGCGCCTGAGATCATGCGTTTCCACGATACCACGCTTAAAGTGTTGGAAGAGCTGGGCGCGCTGGACAAGCCCGTCATCACGATCCTCAACAAGATCGACGCGGTGGAAGATCCCGAAACGCTCGAGCGCCTCGACCGCGATTTCCCCGATGCGATCCGCACCTCCTCGCTCACCGGCGAGGGCATGCCGGAGCTGCTAAAAGCCTGCTCCCACGTGCTCGCCGACCGCGTCGCCCGCCGCCAATACCGCATTCCCCAAATGCGCGGCGACCTGCTTCATCTCCTCCACACCGACGCGAAAGTCCTCTCCACCGATTACGAGCAGAACGACATCCTCGTCAGCGCCGTGGTCCCCGCCGCCATCGCCGGGCGTCTCTCCTCATTCCTCATCCCCGCCTGATTTTTTATGCGCATCCTATCTCTCTCTATCCTGCTCTGCCTATCCCAAGCCCAAGCCCAATCGCCCATTGAGGAAGGCCGTGTCCTCAAGGCGCTACCGCTTGATTTCGATGAATCCCCGGAGCAACCCGCCGCCGCCGCGCCTCAGCCTGCACCCGCTACCCAGCCGTCGCCCATACCCAAACCCGCACCGGGACCCACACTGAGCCCCGCCCCATCCCCCCATCCCGCAGCGGTTGAGGTTTCCCCCATCGACCAGAAACCCACGGGCGACGATGCCGTGCGGCTCCAGATCTTCCTCGATCATGAGAACTTCGGCCCCGGTGTGATTGATGGAAAAATCGGCCATTTTTCCGAGCTCGCCGTGAAATCCTGGAACGAACTCCACGGCCATCCGCTCGACAGCTGGACGGCCGTCAACACCGCTGCCCGCAAGGCCGTGCCGAATCCTTTCGCGGTCGCCATCGTGCCCGAGATTTCGGAGAAATGGGTGGATACCAAGCTCACCTACAAGCGCTCCCAGCAGGGGAATGTGAAACGCAT
>CAMBTF010000135.1 GCA_945870545.1 Akkermansia muciniphila | reverse complement strand
TGATGAGGGAAAAGAACGCCTGGTATTGGTCGCCCCAGGTCTCCACGAAATGATCCGGCCCGAGCAATTTCCTCGCTGCCGCCGCAATACCTTCCGACTCATACGGATCATCGAGCCGCAGCGCGATGCCCTGCACCTGCGTGCCCAGCCCCGCCAGATCCTGCGCCAGTGGCAACGGCACGAACAGCTCCGGTGTCACCGCCATCTGCGAAGCGGAATAGATCCCCGCGACCACGGCTTCCTTCGGCAAAACGAGGCTTTTAAGCCCTTTCAAAATCTCACCGTCCATCTTCTCCGTATCCGTTTCGCAGAGCGCGGTGTAGGACTTGCTGATCTCTGCTTTCGCTTCCGGCGTGAAACGCAGCACTTCGGGGCGCTCCGGTTCGTTTTCCTCACGCACCCGCCCCTCAAGAGCCAGCAGTAACGCCTTGAGCAGATCGCGCTCCGGCTCGCGGATGTCATCCGTGTAGATCCGATGAAGGGCATCATATGCCTCGATCAGTTCCTCCGCTTTTACCGTGAAGTTCTCGCCATCCTTCTCCCACTCGCGCCCCAAGGCTTTCACCGCGACTGCCCACTCCTCGGGAAACGCCTCGCGGGCAACGGGTTTCTCGGTGGCCTTGTAGGCCTGCATCACGCTCTCGAAATTCCGCGTGGAGTAGAGGCGGATCGTGTCGCCCACCCGGAGCTCGAACTGGGTCGCGACGAGGGAGGAAATCACCGCCCGGTCGTCGAGCCCCATGTCGGCGCTGGAGTCGGGAAAATTTTTCCGGTCGAGCATGTCGGCGACGCCCTTCACCTGCGCCGCGTCGGTGGTATCGATGCCCCGGAAGGAAACTGGCCGCTGCCAAGTGCCTACGTCGAGGATCACGTTGTCCGCCACGTAGGCCGTCGCGGCGGCAACACCGGGAAGTTTCGCCGTCTCAGCAGCGAGATCCTGCCACGGCGGCGCATTTTCTATCTCCTCAGGCAGAGCCAGCGCCGGAGTTTCCACGAGGATGTGCGGCGTGAAACCTAACAGCCGCCCTTTCACATCCCGCTCCAGACCCGCGAAAACCGCCATCACCACCACCAGCACTAAGACGCCAAGCAATACCCCGACCAGTGAGATCAGGGTGAACGAGGAAAGCACGGCGCGGCGCGGATTGAGATACCGCCTCGCCAGCATGAAACTGAAGGATCGCTTTTTGATAGGCCGCAAACAACCCCATACCGGGCAGGGAATCAACCAAGTTCTCAGCACATCGTGGCTGGGACTTGCCGTCCCAGTCCGTCGCGGGGACTCGCAGTCCCCAAGTTTCAAAACTCCCTGAGCAGCATCCGCCCGGCAATTTCCCTCAGCCTCACGGCATTCTCACCAAAAACCTCCAAAGCCTTCAGCGCCTCCGCCGTGAGCCGCGCGGCCTCTTTCCGCGATTCCTCCAGCCCCATCACAGCGGGATAGGTCGCTTTTGCCACCGCCGCGTCCTTGCCCGCCGTTTTCCCGAGGTTTTCCGTGGTCTGCGTGACGTCGAGGATGTCGTCGATCACCTGAAACGCCAGCCCGAGGGCGTGGCCGAATTTTGTCAGCGCCGCCACCTGCTCCGAATCCGCGCCCGCGGACATCGCGCCGAGGCGGATGGAAGTGGTGAGAAGCGCGGCGGTCTTCGCCTCGTGGATGCGGATCAGCTCCGCCAGCGAAAAGGATTTCCCCTCCCCTTCCAGATCGAGCACCTGCCCGCCGATGAGTTTCCTGCTACCTCCCGCCGAGGCCAGCTCCGCGATCATTTCCACGGACTTCGAGCGCGCCAAAACCGCGAAGGCCTCGGTGAGCAAGGCATCCCCGCAAAGCACCGCCATGCCCTCGCCATAAACCTTGTGGCAGGTAGGGCGACCGCGGCGGAGGTCGTCATCATCCATGCAGGGCAGGTCGTCGTGGACGAGCGAGTAGGTATGCATCAGTTCCACGGCACAAGCCGCCACCAACGCGTCCTCCCTTTTCCCTCCGCATGCCTCTGCCGCCGCGATGCAAAGCACCGGCCGCAGCCGTTTCCCCCCGGCGAACACACAATACCGCATCGCCGCGTGGATCGTGCCGGGTCGTTCGTTTTCCGACGGCAGGAAACGATCCATCGCCGCGTCCGTATCGGCGGCGGCCTGCTTCAGATATCCATCCAGATCCATTGCGTGAAAATCCAACGCCCAAGTGCCCTTGGAAAGCATTTTCCGTGGCGGCGGTTTTTATCCGCCATGCCATTCATTTTGTTAGATCACGACATGGCGGATGCAATCCGCCGCCACGAGATCAGGTCATCCCGATCCCTTTGTATTCGCCGCCGAGGATTTTCCCGATGTTCGGAGCCTTCAGCCAGCCGCCTAACAGGTCTGCGTAAACGCTGCGGAAATCGACGGTGTGGTTGAGGTCGCCTTGCGAAAGTTCGGTGAGGCTTGGGTATTTCCCGTAGAGCCCGCCTTTCACGCCGCCGCCAGCGACGAACATGCACGACGCTTTTCCATGATCGGTGCCCGCACTGGCGTTTTCGGAAACGCGGCGGCCGAACTCCGAGAAGGTCATCAGCGTCACGCGCTTGTCGTTGCCCTGCTGCTTGAGATCCGCGAAAAACGACTTCAGCGCCGAGTCGAGCTGGCCAAGCAAGCGGTCGTGCGAATTGATCTGACCGTTGTGGGTATCGAAACCGCCGTGGCTCACATAATAGACCCGCGTCGGCATGCCTCCAGCGATCATGCGCGAAACAAGATTCAGGTTCCGAGCAACCGATGTGCCGTCGTAATGCACGTTTGTTTTGTGCTTCGCGGCGACCTCCAGAATTTTCTTGGAACTCACCTGCGCATCGAGCGCCACGCGCTCGAGGAAATCGAGGTTCGACTCCCCGGCGAGCCCTCCCACTTTCCCACCCGCGGGCATGTCGATGGAGCCGCCGTCCGTCGGGCCGTCCTCATCGTCGTTGCCGGGTTGGTTCAGCTCGGAGAAAAACTCCTCCGCCTGCGCCTGATTCCCACCGCTGTGAATCCAGCGGTAGAGCTCCGGCGAACTCAGGCTCACGCCCGGATTCCGCATGGCACCGAAACTTTCCGGCGTCGATTTGTTGAAACTCATCCCGACCGTCGGATCAACTCCCTCACAGGCGTTGTCGAAATACCGACCAAGCCAGCCGGTGTTCGCGCGGTTCGTGGTGTCCGCCGTTTCCCAGATCGAGGTGGAGACAAAGTGCGAGCGGTTCGGGTTAGGGTAGCCGACGCCCTGCACGACGCCGAGCCGGCCTTCCTTGAAAAGCGATCCGAGGAAAGGCATCGAGTTGTTGAGGCCGATCCCATCGCCAAGCCGGATCAGATCCTTTTCCTTTTTCGCAAGCTGCGGCCTCGCCTTGTAATACGCATCGTTGTTGAACGGGACGAGTGTATTGAGCCCGTCATTACCGCCCGCCAACTGCAGCACGACCAAAATCGTGCCGTCCTTGCCGGTGGTGAATTGCGTGGATCGGTCACGCGCTTCGTCGCCGAGTTCCGCGAATGTCCTGTCGATGAATCCCGGCAATGTCCATGTCGCCGAAGCGCCCAGCACGGCCGATCTGATGAAGTCTCTTCTCGTTTTCATGGTTTTGATTTTTTTCAGCACAACTGGTAATAGGGCGTGCTCAACATGAGATGGCATAGCTCACCGAGTTCCTTGTCGGTGAAAATCACACCCTTTTTCGAATCCGCGTAAGCGATGAAAGAGTCACGCGCCTTCGCAGGAACCGGCACGCAGAAGAACCTGGCGATCAGTCCGTCCACGAGTTTTTTCGTTTCATTGCGGCCGGACTCGGGGGCGATCTTCGCAAAGTCCGGGCCATTGCCACCTTTCCACTTCCCGCGCCTCTCGGCGAGCTTCTTCAGTTTCCCCTCACCACGCCCCATCATCTCGCCGACGCTTCCCTTGGTCAGGCTTCCGGCGAGGTTGTAGCGGCTGAGCAGGGTGTTTGTGTTGATCCATGCTTTCCCCCAGTCCCATCCGGCCACGTTCGGCGGCATGAACAAAACCTGACCAAGCTGCGTTTGCCCCATCATCGGGAAACCCAGCGGCGCGGACTCCATCTCAAGCTCCTTGATAAGCTGCACAAGGTATTGCACCGGGCACTTGATCTGCGTCGCGATGGCTTTCTCACCATAAAACTCGCTGGAGAGGAAAATCTCCCGCAACACCGGCTTCAGCACATAATCGTTTTTCCGGAAGGTCGCGGCGAGATCGTCCATCTGCGAGTCCACGGGTTTCTCGTAGGCGAAGAATTCCCAAAGCTTGGTCACCATCAATTTCGCACAGGCGTCCTTCTTGAAAATCAGGTTCACCACGTCCTTGCCGTTGTAGGGGCCGGTCTTTCCAAAAATCGTTTTCTCGCCCTCATCCCATGCCTGCGCACTCTGCATCACCTCGCCGCTGAGACGCTTTAGCTGGTATCCGGTGAAAGCCCGCGCCGCCTGTTTCACATCCTCCTCGGTGTAGTTCCCCTCGCCGAGGGTGAAGAGTTCCATGATCTCCCGCGCGAAGTTCTCGTTCGGCTGCTTCTTGCTGGAGCGCTGTGTATCCAGATACAGCATCATCGCCGGATCACGGACGATCTTCTGCGTGAGCTCACGGAAATTGCCGAACGCATGATCGCGGAACAGCTCGTTCTGTTTCACCAGCCACACCGGCTGCCCGACCTTCTGGATCGATGTTGCGAAATGATCATGCCAAAAAAGTGTCATCTTCTCGCGCAACGGAGCCTTCGTTTTCAGCATCCGGTTAAACCACCAATGCTGCGCCTCCAGCCCTTGCTTGCGCGATTGCTGCTGCATTTTCCTCTGCATTTCCTGCCGCTTCTTCTCTGCCTGCTCCGCAGACAGGTCGCGCGTCTCCGCCATCATCTCCCGCCGCTCTCTCATCATCTCCTCCATGCTGGCCGTCGCGGTTTTCATGTCCGCCCACTCGGGCTTCGGATGCGCCTCGATCGGCTCCTCGGGATTGAGCAGGAAATCCACGGCCTTCTCCCTGCCCATCGCATGCAAACGCCCGATCTCATCCGGTGACCCGCCGAAACCCGCCCGGCTCAACAAGTGCCGCGCCTCTTCCTTCGTCCATTTTCCTTTCGCTGGCGTTAACATAACGATCTCCTTGCGACGGGTAAAACACCGCCAAACCAACACGGTTGCGTACTTTGGCAAGTTCCCCTAATTTTTCTTACCGACTTCCTTGGCGCACTTGGCGTCTTGGCGGTTCCACTTTTTTTCTCACCGTCTCATGACCGAACTTCTCTCACCTGCCGGAAACTGGGACTGCGCCCGTGCCGCCGTCGCCGCAGGAGCGGACGCGATCTACTTCGGCCTGCCGAAATTTAACGCCCGCCTCCGCGCCGACAATTTCACCGAAGCCGACCTCCCCGAGCTGATGGCCTACCTTCATAAGCACGGAGTGAAAGGCTTCATCGCGATGAACACCCTGATCTTCACCGGCGAACTGGAGGCCGCCGAGCGCCAGCTCCGCCTCATCGCGGACGCCGGGGTGGACG